>NZ_JBWAVA010000009.1:0-227987 GCF_056121505.1 Paenibacillus sp. LS-5
GATCTCACTTGCGTGAAATCCCACTCACTCGTTGTTCAGTTTTCAAAGATCAAGCTCGTTGTCGGCGCCGTTTATCTTGTCACCAGCAACTCTTATAATATATCATGTTCTTCAATCAATTGCAACACTTTTTTTCAATAAACCATGTTAGTATATTGATTAAGTATCCATAACTCCAATCATCAAACTATTGTTACCTGTCTACGACTGGATTTATAATATAACACGAATCTATTGCTAAATACAACATTAATTTTCACCAATATAAAATAGCCTTTAAGCCACTTAGTATCACTATTTATGACTTCATACCCACAAGAAAAAAGCATACTGTCCAGCATTATTCAATGCAGGTCAGTATGCTTTTAAAAGACAACCTAAAGGATTGTTAGTTTGAAATCCATGGATTTCTGCCCTTTTTCGTTACCCCTTTACGAGAATTCTGATGGGGGCGCTGCTTGCTGGAGGTTTTAGGGCTGGAAGTAGTAGATTGCGCTGAAGTTTTCACTTTAGCTGCAGATGCTTTTGCTGTTCCTCCTTTACTCTTCATTGCTGGTCCAGAAAGTTCCGCTTCCACTGATGGTATCGTTTCCTGCTGAATAAATTCAGGCTCCTGAATCTCAGGTACCCGATTATGTGCATCATTCTCTAGGCCCGGATACATAGGATATGCCGGAATATGCGAGACCATAGGAGCTGTAAACATATTGGGTGATATCACATTTCCTTGCGGGGCCTCAGCTACTCCATAAGGTGAAATCATCCCTGGCATCTGCTGCATATAGTCAGGATATGGATTAATCATCGGCTGCTCATAGGAATAGGGCTGAGCCTGCTGTAACGGCATTGCTGGACCGCAGCCGCAGGAGGGCCATGGCAAATTAACGGCCTGTTCTTCATACTGAGGCATACCATATGAGGAATTCTCGCTGAAAGGACTGATATTGGGATATTCCGGCGTAGAATTCTGATACCATGCTCCCGTAAAATCGGATACCGGATACATGTCGTATGGGGAAGCATACTCCGGCATATAGTTTGCTGGCTGAACGAAATTTGGAGCTGAGTTCATCCCCATTACACCCATAGGCTCATATTGCGAATAAGCCGGTGGACAATCCCCGAAATATGGATTTCCACTTAGACCGGGGTATCCTAACGTGTTACCACATGACGGAGCTTTGTTTTCATACCAGAAAGTGGGCTGAATTTCTGAATATGACTTTCCCATAGGCGTTTCATGCTTCATGACTTCCTGTGTAGGCATTGAAATTTGCACAAACAAACTTTGTGTTTCATGAATTTTTTCATGAACCGGTGAAACTTCTGGTGCTTTGTTCATTATAGGTGAAACTTCAGGCGCTTTGTTCACTATAGGTGAGACTTCTGGCGCTTTGTTCACTATAGGTGAGACTTCTGGTGCTTTGTTCACTATAGGTGAGACTTCTGGTGCTTTGTTCACTATAGGTGAGACTTCTGGTGCTTTGTTCATTATAGGTGAGACTTCAGGCTGTACAGGCACAACTTGAGGCACATTATTCACTGCTGGTGAAACTTCGTTGGATGGCTGCTCTTTGACTCCGGTATAATCTTTGGATCCCAGTTTTGTTTTGTCAATTATAGCCGTTGCTTCAGATTGTGGATCCATAGCAGAAGGGTTGCCCTTTTTAGGTATATTGACCATTTCGCCAACCAGGAGTGCATTAGGATTCTTCAGTTGAGTGTTAGCATCAATCATATCCTTTAGTGTAATTCCCCATGCTTTGGACAGCTTCCACAAGGTATCCCCTTGCTTAACAGTGTGTTTGTAGTAGACCTCATGGTTTTCGGGAACCTGAACGGCTGATGTTGGAATTTTGACCTTATCGCCAACGGCAAGCACATCCGGATTACTGATTTGTGGATTGGCGTCGATGATTTTTTGCAGAGGTACTCCGTACTTTTGCGATAATGCATATAGCGTATCGCCGGATTTGACAATGTGTATTTTCACGCAGCAATAACCTCCTATAAGTTTTGTGAGCATTACTCCCAAGCCCCGTCTCACGCAAAACTCGGTTCGAAATCATAGCTAGAATTTATTTCGCATGGCTTCCCGAACCAACTTTGTTCAAAACGCAACTCCGAAAAGCATATGCCAGGTTTTGCGGGCTCATACTTCTATGAACGGCGTGTGCACTACAATAGCCTAGCTGCAATCTCTGATGCTGAGTGCCTTGCTAGGTATTCTGCCTCCCTGCTTCCTCATATGCAGAGCAGCCGCCCCCTTCGTTACTACATCTTATGCAGCCCATAGGCGATTGACATCCCTTAAACAAAAAAAATCCTTTCATGCATGGCATGAGAGGATTTTTGCTGTAACATTTGGTTTTGTTCTAAACGCGTTTTATTCCCAAACCTTGTAACCGTCTTTGTCCACAACATTGCGGAACTCTTCAAGCAGCTGCAGTGTAATTGGCCCTGCATGTCCTGCACCAATAACCCGGCCGTCAATTTCACGAGCTGCAATAACTTCGGCTGCTGTACCGGTGAAGAAAACTTCATCCGCAATATACACATCATGCATAGTGAACGGTTCTTCTTTCAGGGTTAAACCTAGCTTTTCGCACAGCTCAATAATGGCCAGGCGAGTTATACCTTCAAGCGCTCCCAGATAGCAAGGCGGAGTGTAGACAACGCCTCTTTTGACGATGAAAATATTGTCTCCTGAACCTTCGGTTACATACCCTTGAGCATTCATCATGATTGCTTCGTCTGCCTCTGCCAGATTGGACTGGATTTTGACAAGGATGTTATTGAGATAGTTCAGAGATTTGATCTTCGGATTCAGCGCATCCGGGATATTGCGGCGTTGCGAGACAGAAACCGCACGAAGTCCGTTCAAGTAAGCCTGTTCCGGATAAATAGCTAGCTGTTCTACAATAATTATAACGCTGGCTTTGGGGCAACGGCGGGGATCCAGACCTAAATTGCCGGGACCGCGGGATACAATCAGACGGATATATCCGTTACGCATCTCATTCAGACGAATAGTTTCAGCCATGGCTTCCAGCATCTCATCATAGCTCAGCGGAATGTCCAGCATGATGGATTTCGCTGAATCATACAGCCGGTCCAGATGTTCCTTGCACTTAAAAATGTTGCCGTTGTAGATACGGATGCCTTCAAAAATACCGTCTCCGTATAAAAATCCGTGATCAAACACGGACACCTTTGCATTTTCCTTCGTTACGTGTTGTCCATCTAGATAGATCCATTGCTCAGCCATGAACTTACTGCACCTCCGCTTTCTCTTCCTCATAGGTGTATGTGGGATACGAGCCCAGAATCCGCACCTGACAGCCCAAGGCTTTGATTTCTTCAATTGCCCCCGGGAGCAGGACCGATTCTATCGGTTCCAGCACATCAATATAAAAATAATAAGTGCCTAATTTCTTCTTCGTCGGCCGTGACTCAATACGCGATAAATTCAGCCGACGCCAAGCAAATGCAGCCAGCACCTGATGGAGCGCCCCCGGAAAATCTTCTGGAAGAGTCACAAGAATGCTTGTCTTGTCACCACTGCTTGTTCGTGGAAGTTCCAGCTTCTGATGACCTACCAGCACAAACCGGGTGTAATTGTTATTATGGTCTGTAACCTGCCGCTCTACTATCTCAAGCCCGTGCGTCGCTGCGCCAAGCGCTGTACCGATTGCCGCCCAGCCCCTACCGGGATTCTTAGACACAATTTCAACGGCTTCGGATGTGCTTCCGACCGATTCCAGTTCAGCCCAAGGAGCGTGATTGCGGATAAAGTGCAGGCATTGTGCCATGGCAACAGGATGAGAAAGGATTTTGACCACTTTAGAGTAATCCTTACGGCCTTCAGCATCCGTGAATTCCTTGGGATTACTGATCAGATTCTGAACGGACGGAAAAATCCACTCCGCCTGCATTGGCAGGTTCACTTCGTTAATGAGCCAGTCAATATGCAGACTCACCGAACCTTCGATCGTATTCTCAATAGGAATCACGCTGTAGTCCGTCACACCATTAGCTGTGGCCAGAAAAACATCAGAGATAAGCTTATGATGCTCAATATTTACAGGCTCATCACCGAATAAATGCAGCAGCGCTTCGTGTGAGACTGAACCCTGCGGCAACACTGCTATTGATTTCATAACTGTTTTTCCCCTTTTATCATATCCAAAAATGACTTACTTTGCATCTGGTTTGTTTCGATCAGCTCTGAGACAACCCCTGAAGTACAGGGCGACAGCCAGCAGGTTAGAGCGGGAATACCATGCTCCATCATTGTTTGTTTTAGAAAAAGCTCCAGCTCCTGCTTACGGTCCCCATTTCGCTCAACCATACAAAGCAGTGTAGGTCCGGCACCACTTAGGGCAATACCCAGTGCCCCATGACTTGTCGCTTCAGCCAGCAGCTTCCCCATACCAGGCACCAGAGGCGCCCGATAAGGCTGATGCAGACGATCCTGCATGGCAGGGCCGATGAGATCGAGCCGGCCTGTGGCCAAGGCAGCGGTCAGCAGTGAGGTCCGGCTGATGTTATGGACAGCATCCCCCACCGAGATCTCAGATGGAAGCACACCACGTGCTTTGGTGGTAGAAAGCTCGAATTCTGGAATAACTACAAGAACCTCAAGATCACGGGGAGGCTCAATCCGGATATATTCCGCATGCTTGCCATCCCATACAGCTGTGATAATCCCACCGAAGAGTGAGGCTCCCACATTATCGGGATGCTTCTCTAGGGCTGTTGCCATATCGAACAGCTTGGCTAGACTCAAGGGGGAACCAATCAATGTATTTGCTGCTGCCATTCCCCCAACAATCGCCGATGCACTACTTCCAAGTCCACGTGTAAGCGGGATATCGGAGTACATGGTAATGGAAAGCTCGGGAATCTCTACACCCGCTTCAGCAAAGACCATTTGTGCCACCTGGTAGAGTAAATTGCTCTTATCCTTAGCTACACCTGCCATCTCATCTCCATAAAGATGAAATACAGTTTCTGCGGCTTCCTCCATTTCAATCCAGGCATATAGGGATAGTGCCATGCCCAGCGTATCAAAACCCGGCCCCAGATTAGCGGTACTGGCGGGTACTTTAACTCTAGACCTTCCGTACATACTCATAGCTGGTAAAATCTCCTTCTTTATTTTTGGAGCGGAGCTGTCATAGAGGATTCAAGGTTCAGCCTTCTACGCGATAGTGGCTCTTAATACGGTGAATAACCTTAAGTTGCTCCAGATGCCGCATTACTTTATTCATACTTGCCTTGCTCGCATTGTGTGTCACGATAATGATCTCAGCGTCCGGATTATGAGGATTCGCCTGTTGTACTACGGAATCCAGACTTACATCGTACTCAGCAAATACCTGCGTGATTTTGGCTAGAACCCCTGCTTTATCATCCACATGCAGCAGCAGGAAATTCTTATAGAAGATATCTTCATCACTTTTGAGCTTCTTCTGTTTGTACGGAACAATCTGTTTCAGCCCGTTAACACCCAGCTTAAGATTCTTAATAACGGCCACCAGATCCGCTACGATGGAAGTTGCTGTTGGCATTGCACCGGCTCCTGCACCATAGAACATGGTTTCTCCCACAGCTTGACCATATACATATACCGCATTATATACACCGTTCACGGAAGCAATCGGATGGCTTGCCCGAATCATCGTGGGCTCCACACTAATACTGAATTCATCTTCGTGACTCTCGGCGATGCCCAGTAGTTTCATTTCATAGCCCAGTCTTTTGGCAAAAGCAATATCCTCCTTGCTCACACCAGAGATGCCGCTGACACTGACATCACTTAGCTCAACATTGGTCCGAAAACCAAGTGTGCCGAGAATGGCCATTTTGCGCGCAGCGTCCAGGCCCTCCACATCCGAGGTCGGATCTGATTCAGCATATCCCAGCTCCTGAGCTTCTTTCAACACATCAAGGTAGGATGCGCCTTCCTGACTCATTTTGCTTAGTATGTAATTGGTAGTCCCGTTTACGATGCCCATAATCTTTACGATTTTATCAGAGGAGAAGCCTTCGATCAATGTACGTATAATTGGAATTCCACCGGCCACACTGGCTTCATAAAATACATCGCATTGTTTCTCCTGCGCCTTGGCCAGAATCTCCGAACCATGTAGCGCCATCAAATCTTTGTTGGCGGTCACGATATGCTTGCCTCGTTCCAAAGCCTCCAGAATATATTCCTTCGTTCCGGCGATCCCGCCCATCACTTCTACAATAACGTCAATCTCCGGATCACGGATAACTGCCCACGGATCATCGGTGATTATAGCGGCATCCACATCGATATCCCGGGCTTTCTCAGTATTCTTCACTGCAATGCGCTCAATAACAATCGGCGAACCCACCTGGCTGCTCAGATCCTCCTGATTCCCTTCTACGATACGGACTACGCCCGTACCTACTGTTCCCAGACCCAGTAACCCCACTTTGACCGGCTTCATTTGAATCCTCCTAAAAGTTTTATGAAGCAATACTTCTTGGTTATACTCTGCAATAAAACTCGCTTCGAAAGCATATGCCTAAGTTTTATGAAGCAATACTTCTTGGTTATACTCCGTAATAAAACTCGCTTCGAAAGCATAAATTTCTCGAGCCAAGTCACCCTTGCCCGATAATTAAGGCCCGTTTTACTCCGGGTATTGCCTTTAGACTGTCCAGCATATCTCCCAACTCTTCGTTCAAATGCGATATCTCCACAGAAATAACGACATTGGCCCGCCCCTGCAGCGGAATACTCTGATGAATCGTCAGTACATTGGCACCATGAACTGCCACAGACCCTAGCACCTTGGACAGCATACCGGACTCGTGCTCCAAATCAATGGAGATTGTGACTATACGTTCCCGTTCGAGCTGATGGATCAGATGAATGCCATCCTTATATTTATAAAATGCACTACGGCTAAGCCCAACCTGTTCTACACCTTCATGTACCGTCTTGGCGTCTCCCGCCTCAAGCAGCTGTTTGACCTGCATGGTCTTCAGTACAGCGTCAGGCAATATGTCCTCTCGGACCAAATAATAGCGTTCTTTCACGAACGTCCTCACCTCAAAGACTTTTGTGTTTATATAGTGGACATTATACGGGATGGCCGCTGTATAATGCAACAACTTTTCACATACAACGCCCTCACCCGTTGCGGCAAGCTCATATTTGGCACTGAATACAACAAATCCCATGATATTTCAGTTTTAGCTCCACATAAAAGTAACCAGTCACCAATCAGGAATCAATCGCTATTGTCGTTCCGTATTAATCACAAAGCCATTGAAGTCAGCTTCTCTAGAATTCTACAAAAAACGCCGGCTATACCTCCCTTTTCGGGGAAAGCACAGTCGGCGTTTGAGATTTATGCGTCAATCCACAGCTTAATAATAGCTGCTGTTCTCAACGAACTCGAATTCAAAATCAGCGATTCGGACAATGGTTCCTTCCACAGCACCCCGTTTGCGGAGTTCTGCGTCCACACCCATATGGCGCAACGTGCGGGCAAGCTTCAGTATAGCATCGTGTGTACTGAGCTGCATCCGTTTCAGCATCCGCTCAATCCGAGGGCTGCTGACAACAAAAGCATCATTGTCTCGCGTAATAGTGAAAGAGTTATCCTCTTCAGCTTCAAGCTTGTATACCTTGCGTTCTTTGGTTTCGGCCACTTCCTCCACAACCGGTGCTACAGGAATACTATCGAGGATATCTGTTGCCCGGTAGAGAAGTTCCTGAACTCCTTGACGGGTCAGAGAAGAAATCGGCATAATCTCCATCTCCGGCCGGAGCTCTGATACCTTCTCACGGAAAGCAATCAGATTAGCCTCCGATTCAGGCATATCCATCTTGTTGGCTGCTACGATCTGCGGGCGGTCAACAAGCCCCGCATTATATTGTCTCAGCTCATCATTAATTTTCACCCAATCCTCGAAAGGATCACGGCCTTCCGAACCGGACATATCCACCACATGAATGATGATCCGTGTGCGCTCAACATGACGCAGGAACTCATGTCCCAAGCCTACGCCTTCACTTGCCCCTTCAATAAGTCCCGGCAGATCGGCCATGACAAAACTTCGGCCGTCACCTACATCCACGACACCCAGGTTCGGTGTAATGGTTGTAAAGTGGTAAGCTCCAATCTTAGGTTGAGCAGCGGACACGACCGAAAGTAGAGTGGATTTACCCACACTCGGGAAACCCACGAGCCCTACATCTGCCATAACCTTCAGTTCCATCACAATGTAGCGTTCCTGGCCTTCTTCACCATTCTCCGCCAGCTCTGGAGCTGTATTATTAGCCGTGGCAAACCGAGTATTTCCCCGTCCGCCCCGTCCACCGCGAGCAACCACGACCTGCTGTCCATGCCGGGTCATGTCGGCGATCACTTCCTGGGTGTCATCGTCTATCAATACGGTTCCCGGAGGAATGCGTACAATCATGTGTTCAGCGTTCGCTCCGTGCTGACTTTTGTTGCGCCCCTTAACCCCGCGCTCCGCTTTGAAATGGCGCTGATAGCGAAAGTCCATCAATGTACGCAAACCTTCATCTACCCGGAAAATAACGTCTCCTCCACGGCCGCCGTCACCTCCGGCTGGTCCGCCTTCCGGCACATACTTCTCCCGGCGAAAGGCCACAAGACCATCACCGCCGTCCCCGCCTTTTACATAAATCTTAGCTTTATCTACGAACATTCTAGTTCACCTTCCTTACATCTCCAGCGGCAGCCGTAACGCTACAAAGCTTTTGTTACTTCCAGGCTGTTCCGCTTTGATAATTTTCCCTTGTACTATATTATAAATTTGCCCCTGTAGCAGCTCGGGATTGCCATGATCACCGTCGCCTTCGAAAGAGATAAGAATGTCTCCTCCATCCTGTGTAAAACCAAGCCGGAGCTTTCTTGTATCGCCATGCAAGGCAAGTCCACTGTATTGATAAGCCCTCACCGTCTGCATGATTACCTGCGTAAGCTCTTCACCCATGTCCCCGCCAAGCTTGTCCTTGAGCTGCAGTCCTTCTTCAACCTGTACCTCAAGCTCTAAGCCGCTTCTGAAGGTTCGGAAAGACTGCAGATAGAACACGAGCGAAGGAATACCGAGCTTAGCGATACGGCTGTCCAATTCGATCCGTTCCTTTATTCTTCCCACACACTCCAGAGATTTATCAGGCTTACCGAGCTGGATATATCCGTAAAGTACCTGCAGATCATTCATCCAATCATGACGATGATGATTGAGTGTCCGGTTCGCCGCTTGCTGCAGCGTCTTCTCCTGTATTCGCAGTTCCTTTTCAAAATGGCGCCGATTGTATACAGAACTAAAAGCAAGCACTGCGGCTATCCATACGCTTAGCAGCAGAAATGTGAAAAGGGTAGTTCGCCAATACAAGAGACCTAAAGGAAACAATACGGATAACATGACTGCCCAGATTAACCATTTCCAGGATTTCATTCTTTCTCCCCGTCCCTCAGTTCGCAAAATTCATGCCCATTTAGCCGTTCTCTTCACTTGATATTTACCATTTTCCAGTATAACACAGGGTTTCTCTGCAATCACCAGCAATTCAAATTCAAACAGATTCTCTTGAAAAAAAGCCCCCGGCACTCATGCCGGAGGCTTCTACTTGCAATTTGATTCCGAAAGCTTACGCTTCCAGTGCCGCTGCTACCGGAGCGACATCAACCGGGTACACGCTCACTTTTTTGCGATCGCGGCCCCAACGTTCGAACTTCACTACGCCATCAACCAGAGCAAACAAAGTATCATCTTTACCGATGCCTACATTTGTTCCCGGGTGGATTTTGGTTCCGCGTTGACGAACCAGGATGTTGCCGCCGGTAACTGCTTGACCGTCAGCACGTTTCACGCCAAGACGCTTGGAGTGGGAATCACGTCCGTTCTTTGTGGAACCTACACCCTTTTTCGATGCGAACAATTGAAGATCCAATTTCAACATGTTGGTCAACCTCCTTCTTTAAATAATGACTTCCTGTATCTTAATATACTTCCCGTATGAATCTGCGATATCACCAAGCATAAGTACCATGGACTCCAGCAGAAGCTGGACCTTGGCAGACACTTCAGGATGATCTATGGGAACGAGGGTCCCGCTAAGAAATCCATCCTTCATCGAAGTATCCAGAACCACGCCGGTCAGACGTTCAATCGAATTCACCGTTCCAACCGTGACGGTAGAAACGCCGGCGCAGACGATATCCCTGCCATTCTTTGCGTATTCTGCATGCCCTTTAATGGCAAAACCGACAATCGCACCTTGAGCAGAAGCCCGTGTAATCCGTACGTTAATCATTAACGCACCTTCTTACGCTTGAATCTTCTCGATAGTTACTTTGGTGTACGGTTGACGATGGCCTTGTTTCTTGTGGTAGTTCTTCTTCGGTTTGTATTTGTAGACTACAACCTTCTGACCCTTACCATGTTTCTCGACTTTAGCTGTTACAGACGCGCCGCTTACCAGCGGAGTTCCTGCAGTCAGACCACCATCGTTAGAAACAGCCAATACACGGTCAAACGTTACGCTTGCGCCGTCTTCAGCTTCCAGCTTCTCAATGAACAACACGTCGCCCTCTTGGACTTTGTATTGTTTACCGCCAGTTTCGATAATTGCATACATTGTACTTGCACCTCCTCATGTCTCAGACTCGCCTAGTCTAGGTGGCAATTTCCCGGAGGAAACGCGCTTATGTACCCGATCGGAGCGGTTGCAGCATGTGCAGGATTAGAACAACCAAACACATACTTGAAGATAATAGCACACATATCACATACAGTCAATGGTACAAAAAAGTTAAATAGCGAGTTCCGGGCGTATAGCGGCTTCATTCCAGCCACGAACCAATCTTACCCGTCCCCCCGCAGCATTGGCAAATCACTGGAGCAAAGCCTGCAGAATCATGTCTCGCCTTCTTGCGTGTCATCTCCAGCAGACCAAGGTGTGTCCAGCCAAGAATATGCGTCTGTGTGCGGTCCCGGCTGATGACCCCCTCCAGCCGTTCCATAACCATCCGCCGGTGCGCCTCCTGCTGCATATCAATAAAGTCGATGATGATGATGCCTCCCGTATCCCGCAAACGAATCAACCGTCCGATCTCTTCTGCCGCAAGGATATTCGTACGAGTTACGGTCTCCTCGAGCGAAGATCCGCCGGTGTACTGGGCGGTATTGACATCAATTACGGTCAACGCCTCCGTCTCATCCCAGATCAGGGTTGCCCCGCCCTCCAGCGTAATCTTCCTGCCAAAACTTTTGTGAAGCTGCTCCTGCACCCCGTAAGCTGCAAAGATAGATTCCTGTCCATGATAGAACCCTACAGGCTTGTACTTTCCAGGAGCCATGTCATTCAGGAAGGCTTCTGCCTCCCGGACCGCCTTACCAGAGTCAATCATCAGTTCATCGCGCTGCGGATTAAAGGCATCCCTGATAAAGCGCTGGACAATACTGAGATCTGAGTGAAGCAGTGCCGGTGCTACTGTCTCCTGAGATCGGCGGATGATCTTTTCCCATTGTGCCCTAAGAAAAGAAAGGTCGCCTTCCACTGCCTCCACGGGTTCGTCCTCCGAGACGGTACGCATGATAATCCCCTCTTCACGCCGTCGAAGCCTTTCACCAATACCTTTCAGCCTATTGCGTTCCGATTCACGGCTGATTTTTTTGGATACACCAACATATTCTGCAAAGGGCATGTACACCATCCAGCGTCCCGGTAGTGTATAGTGGGTTGTGACGCGTGCACCTTTACCGCCCCGCGGTTCTTTTCTCACCTGCACCACAATTTCCTGGCCGGGCTCGAGCAGCGTTTCAATGGAGGGTTTCACCTCCGGCTGCTTGTCCAGATGGGGATGCAGCACATCATCTACATATAAAAAGGCATTCTTCTTCTGTCCGATGTCCACAAAAGCTGCCTGCATGCCCGGCAATACATTCATAACCCGCCCCTTGTAGTAGCTCCCGACCAGTCCTTGCTGCTGATCACGTTCAGCCGCATATTCCACCAGGCTCCCATTGTCCAGAAGAGCCATCCGGGTAACATGCTGCGAGCAGTGAACGATCATTTGTTTCATGGCTTCACCTCTGGTTTGAATCAAAATTCCATAGTTCATTTCTAGCTGGACGATCATGTCCCTAATTACATTCCAAAATAAGATGAGATCAATTTCTGCTCCGGCACAACGGCCACAATGGCTTTATCTTCATTCATTACATAGATAAAATGATATTGGTTACGTTTAAATAGACGCAATATATCATCCAAAGGTTTCGCGGAAAAGGCAACTATCGGACGCACTGCGCTCCCCGACTGCCGGTAGCGTTCATAAACAGCCTCCCTGTTCATCAGAAAAGAGACAAAGCGGTAAGGCAAATTCCGCTGATCTGTAAGGTTAGAATACAGAAGAAAGGCACCGATCATCAGGAGATTTAGGCGGAGTCCTCCACCCGTACCCAGCGGCAGTATGGAGTATAACAACACCAGCACACTCGCCGCGATGCTCACTCGGCCACACCATAGCAATGTGACATAATAGGGAAGCAGCAGGCTAAGCGTCGCCTGAAAAATTTTACCGCCATCCAGAGGAAGAACAGGCAGCAGATTAAACATCGCGATAATGGCATTGGCCTGTATGAAATAAGTCAGAAAGCCACTATTTCCATATCCAGTCTGCTGGAGTCCGTAGGCCATCAATATCAGCATCAGATTCTGCAAAGGGCCGGCTGCCGCAATACCGATCTCCCGTGTTGCGTTAAGCCGCCCATGATCCTCCATAACTGCTACACCTCCGAAAGGAAGCAACTGCACGGATTTCACACCTACTCCGCAGAGCAGCGCAGCACACACATGTCCTAGCTCATGGATGAACACAATGGTGAACAGCGTCAATAGCTCCAGAAACTGCCCGGTAATCACGGAGAGTAGCATAATCAGCACGAACAGGGGATGCAGCGACAGTTCAATGCCTCTGATCCTAATCAAACGATACCACTTCAGCGGGATCAATATAAGTCTTGTCTTTCATAATGGCAAAAAAAAGCAGAGGAACTGAAGCATTCTCCTGTTCCTGAATCCAGCCCACGGCATCCCCGCTCTGGACCCAATCATCCGTTGCCAGCTTTGTACCGCTCAAATGTCCGTATTCAGCCGTTACATCCCCCGTATGCCTTACCGTAATCCGAATTCCGCCTTCCGCTTCTTTGGCGACAGATAATACACGCCCCGTATCTACACTTTTCACCGTGAGTATACCGTTTGAATCTTCCGCAGGCATAATCTCCACACCTCTTAATGTTGCTGCAAAAGGACGGACAATGCTTCCTTCAAGCGGGGCATTCAGATCATGAGCAGCGTTCACTTTCACTGCTGGCTGGTTTTTATCACCAAAAATCGGAATAAACGCCGGCGCTCCATTGAAATGTTCCTCATACCAAACCTGGGCGGCAGCAAAATCCATATCTTTGGTGAGGGCATCGGCAATAAACACCTGTGCTTTCAATGCCCATGGCTGTTGAACGTTAAAGATCCCCCATACTGCACCAAACACAATGAGGCTCGCAATAGTCCTCCGCATAAAGCCCGAAGCAAACCGTGGCTTGTCTCCTCCTCCTTCATCCACCCAGTTGTTACGCCGCTGCTTCCATAGGGCCTCTGGGTCGGGTTCAGGAATCTTGGAAAAATCATGTGAGGCTCTTTCTCCCCATTCCTTGTAAGTTGTTGTATGGGCAGGTAGTTCGAACAACGGGGGTACAGCAGTCCCCTGCGAAGCATCATCCTGCTCCAGCAGGCTACGGATACGCTGCTTGCGGCGGCCTTTTAAATCTGATTTCTGTTCCATATCGATCCCTCCGGCGGGCTTGTTTTACTTTCATTTTATGAAAGTCGCAAGCTGCTTTAGAACAAGCCCTGCCGGGATGGAAAACAGAAATGGGAAAGATCCCTTATTGCGGGCAACTTTATTGAACCATTTCTGAGAATGGATAACGCGAACCTTTGAAATCCTTTGAATCCGAAGCAAAAATCCCGCCGCAGATTATCTGCAGACGGGACATTTGCTGACTCTTGGTATAACACTTTGAATAATGACTCCGCCTCAGCCCATACCGAAAAACTTCTTCAGCTTCTTAAAGGCACCCGGTTTCCGGTCAAGCTGCATTAACGGTACCGCATCACCCAGAATACGCCGGGCGATATTGCGGTAAGCGATCGCTGCTGGCGAATCAGGATTCATTACGGTCGGTTCCCCACTGTTCGCTGCCTTTATGACCAGCTCATCATCGGGAACAATGCCGATCAAATCAATATTCAGCACCTGCAGGATATCCTCAATATCGAGCATATCCCCTGATTTCACAAGTCCCGGCCGAATCCGGTTAACCACCAGCTTCGGAGACTCTACATGGGACTGCTCCAAAAGGCCAATTATCCGGTCTGCATCCCTTACCGCGGCATGCTCCGGCGTAGTGACGACAATGGCCTTGTCCGCTCCGGCAATGGCGTTGCGGAAGCCATGCTCGATCCCAGCGGGACAATCGATCAGGATATATTCGTATTCCTTCTTGAGTTCAAGAATAATATCCTTCACCTGCTCCGGTGTAACAGAGGTCTTGTCTTTGGTCTGCGCTGCAGGCAGCATGTACAGTTCTTCAAAACGTTTGTCCTTGACCAGTGCCTGGTTCAGGCGGCAGCGTCCTTCCGCTACATCCACAAGATCATAGATGATGCGGTTCTCCAGCCCCATAACCACATCCAGATTCCGAAGTCCAATGTCCGTATCGACCAGACATACTTTTTTGCCCTGCAATGCAAGCGCGGTGCCAATATTGGCCGTTGTAGTTGTTTTGCCAACTCCGCCTTTGCCCGAGGTTACGACAATCGCTTCTCCCATGGAGGCTACACCCCTTTAAACACATTTAAACCCTCACGTAATTTGACTATATTATGAATTTTGTCGATCTGCATAGCACCGCTTGATAAATAAGCAAATTCCATGCTGCTCTCGCGGGTTTCCCATTCATCCGGCGGACGGCTAATCACATCGGCAATCCGCAGCTGTGTAGGTGACAGCAAAGATGCAGCAATAATTGCCTCCTGATTGCCGTCTACTCCGGCATGAGCCATTCCGCGAAGCGCTCCGAGAATATAAATATCACCCGTACAGGTAATCGACCCTCCGGGATTCACATCGCCCAAATATAGAAGATTCCCTTCATGGTGCAGTACTTGGCCCGAGCGAATAATTCCACTGATCAGAAACAGGGCATCACTGTCCTTACCCCCGGGTTCTTCCAAGGCTTCAACAGAACGAATTAACAGATTGCCTTGGCTCTTCAGAATGTCTAACACGGCTTCCTTGTCTTCTTCAGTTACTGTACGGCTGCCGAGCTTAATGTCCACATGCACAATTGGTCCGGTCAATATATTCTGATGGCTGTGCTCCAGCTTATAGCGAAGTTCGCTCAGGAGATCTTCAAAGGGACACTTGTCGTCTAGCAGGAATACCAGGCCATCCTTGATGCCCTTAATCCTTACATGCTTGGATTGTACTGTCATTTGCCTGTCCCCCCATTCTCATTCATTCGTGCCGGGCCAGGCAAATTCCTTCTTTCCCATGTAAGAAAATGCAGTCCGGCTTCACGCCGCCTCTTCCTTGCGGGTCTCTTTCTTCAGCAGTTCAATCTGCCGCCGGAGAGGAACATAGAGGAGGAGGGCGATAGCAAAATGAAATAACATGGTAGGCAGCATATGATGCAGCAATGCCCAGTTATAAGGAACCTGGCCTAAATTAAATACACTGTAAATGGCAAAAAGCACACTATCCTCAAGCAGGCTGCCCAGCAGCACCACCGTCATCATCAGCGGCAACGGAGCGCGCGGAATCTGAAATATCAGGCCAATCAGATAAGCGGACAATCCCATAGCAAAAGAGTGGGCACCAAGAATACGTCCATAGAACACCACATCATGCAGCATACCGAAAGACAAGCCAAGAATAAGTGCTGTATGACGGTGATGATATATCGTTACAAACAGGATCACAATAAACACGAGATTGGGAATAACCCGCATCTCCCATGCATCCGGCAGCAACCAGGGCATTATAGTGCCTTCTACAATAAATAAAAGAAATAATAACAGAATTAATACGGATCTGCGCATCTTCACTATTCTGCACGCTCCTCCGTAAAGACAACGAACAATCCCTTCCAGTCTTGAAAACCCGCCGCCGGTTTAATGATTGCAGTAGAAGTTAAACCAAACTCCCCTGTCTTTACCTCTTGGACCGTGCCGATGGTCATTCCACGCGGATACAGTCCCCCAATGCCTGAGGAGATGATGGTATCCCCTTTGGCAACTGGATTTCCTACGGGGATCTTGTTCATCATCAGCATTCCGGTCTGCTGGTCGTAACTCTCAATCATCCCAAAGGTCTCGCCTTCCTTGTTAAAAACCGTAGCCGCAATTGGCGGCTGGGAGTTCGGATCATTCGCATCCATCATGGTCATTAGTTTCACCGTGGAGGTGAAATTGCTTACTTTGCTGATCACACCAACCAATCCCTCTACAGAGGTCACGGACATATTAGGCTTAACTCCGTCCTTGGACCCGAGATCAATAACAAGTGTGTTATTATTAGGCTCGGTAGTCACGCTGACAACGTTAGCAATATGGTACTCATAATTGTACAGATTTTTCTGGGCATCAGTAAAATGAAGTTTTATCTTGTAATCTTCATTTTCGGCTTGAATGAAATTATATTGGGCTTTGTCACGTGCATATTGCGCTGCCAGAATTTTAAGTTCCTCATTCTCTGCGGCAAGATCCTTCAGATTCCCAATATCTTGGAACAAGCCCGCTACATATCCAGCGGGCTTGTAGAACAAATTCTGTACGAAACCAGTCGTGTCTCTAAGGAAATTCTCCGGCCATGACAAGGATTTCCTGGTTGCCAGACTGAAACCCATAACAACGATAAACATGACCAGTGAAATCAATAAAATGAACAGACGTTTATTGTTAAACAGTTTAAACAGTTCCAACACCCTCTAACAAACGTATTTCTCCCATATCAGGGGTTTGACGTTCACAAGCAGACAATTTAGCGCTTGGAACGGAGGCTTGAGTTGCTGCGGCTCTTGAAGAGATGAATATTCTCCAGGGCTTTGCCTGTTCCGATAACTACGCAATCCAGCGGATTCTCAGCAACAATGACAGGCATACCAGTCTCGCGGGCCAGTAACTTGTCCAGGTTACGCAGCAGAGCGCCGCCGCCAGTAAGTACAATTCCCCGATCCATAATATCGGCAGCAAGCTCAGGAGGACATTTCTCCAGCGTTACCTTTACGGCCTCTACAATGGCATTTACGGTATCTGACAGTGCTTCGCAGATTTCATCAGAGGTAATGGTCAACGTCTTAGGCAGCCCGGTTACAAGATCACGTCCGCGGATCTCCATAGTCTCGGTCATCTCCAAAGGCAGGGCAGAACCCACATCCATCTTGAGCTGTTCGGAGGTACGTTCCCCGATCATGAGATTATATTGGCGTTTGATGTATTGAATGATCGATTCATCCGCTTCGTCACCGGCAACCCGCACAGAACGGCTAGTCACGATACCGCCAAGGGAGATAACAGCTACCTCAGTAGTCCCTCCGCCGATATCAACAACCATACTGCCTGTAGGCTCCCAAACCGGCAGATCTGCACCGATGGCAGCAGCAAAAGGTTCCTCAATAATATAGGCCTCGCGCGCACCCGCCTGCTTGGTGGCATCCTCCACGGCACGCTGCTCCACCGCTGTGATGCCGGACGGTACGCATACCATTACATTCGGATGGCGCTGGAACATCGAGCGCTGTTTCTGCGCCTGGCGGATGAAATATTTAATCATAGTTGCAGTAGTATCAAAATCCGCAATCACTCCATCCTTCATTGGACGAATGGCACGGATATTCCCCGGCGTACGGCCGATCATTTTTTTGGCAGATTCGCCAACGGCTTCAATGGTCTTGGTATCTGTATTAATGGCCACTACGGAAGGCTCTCTGACAACAATCCCCTTACCGCGTACATAGACTAGCGTATTCGCTGTCCCCAGATCAATTCCTAAATCTTTCGTAAAACCACCTAACATGCTTGTATTCTCCTTTTCCTTGTATCTCTGGACGATTATATTACATGTACCCTTTTTCCTTCAAACTTACAAAACTGCTGTCTCCAATGATCAGATGATCCAGCACATCTATTCCGACGATCTCCCCAGCCTGAAGCAATCTTGAGGTTAAGGAGATATCTTCCGGACTGGGCGTAGGATCACCGCTGGGATGATTATGTGCGCATATGATAGCTGCGCTGCTGCATTTCATAGCTGCCCTGAACACCTCACGGGGATGTACAATGGAGGCGTTGAGGCTGCCCATGGATAATGTCTCCTGCGCAATAACATGATTTTTCGTATTCAGAAAGAGACAGACAAAATGCTCCTTCTGCAGGTAGCGCAGCTGCTCGGTCAATATCTCCGCCGCGTCCTGTGGGGAGCGGATGATGACCGGCTCGGTCAGCCGGGAATTTGCCATTCGTCTTCCCAGCTCTATGCCAGCTTTGAGTTGCACCGCCTTGGCAGGGCCGATGCCTTTGATATTCGTCAGTTCTTCAATGCTCAGGTCTGCCAGCCCACGAAGACTGCCTGCCTGTCCCAGCATCCGCTGGGCAATATGAATAGCCGATTCCGCCCGCGTACCTGTACGCAGCAGAATGGCCAGCAGCTCTGCTTGACTTAGTGATTCTGCCCCATAATGCATCATGCGCTCTCGTGGTCGTTCTTCATGGGGGAGGTCCCGCAGCATAAATGGTTGCGACTCCATCCCTATCCCTCTTTCCTAATGCGATCCTTGAAGATCAAGCACCGAGATGCCAAAATCGGACAACATCTCCCCAAGCAGGGACAGCGGCAATCCGACCACGTTAAAATAACAGCCTTCAATCCGTTCCACCAGGGTGGCACCCAGTCCTTGAATCGCATAGGAGCCGGCCTTATCAGCAGGCTCTCCGGTCGCTATGTAAGCGGAGATTTCATCCATGCTCATCGCTCTCATGGTTACAGAGGTTACCCGGTGCCGGACCACGGCCTTCTCTTCAGGCAACCCTATGCAGGCTACTCCGGTATACACCTGGTGTGTCCGGCCCTGAAGAAGCTTAAGCATAGCTGTGCTGTCCTGCGGGTCTACCGGCTTGCCGAGCACTTGGCCGTCCAGCACTACGATTGTGTCACTGCCAATGACAATGGCAGCACGTTCACCAGCGGAAGGCAGGACTGCCTCTGCTTTGCGGAGCGCTAGGCTGCGCACAATCTCCTCAGGTGCAAGACCTGGAGGTGTGCTCTCGTCCGCATCGCTTGATATGACCTCGAAGGGCAAGCCGAGCAGTGTTAACAGCTCACGGCGGCGCGGAGAACCTGAGGCAAGAATAATCAGTCTTGAGTTATCATACTCCACTGTAGTAACGTCCCTTCTGAAGTTAGCAGCGAATGCTACAGTCTCCGGTAGAGCCATAGGGCCGTAATAATTCCTGCAAGACTGAGCAGACACAATTTCAAATGAATAGTGATGTCATAGGTTATGATGTCCAAATCGGCTTGCGGCGACCATTTGAGTACAGTCGAGGCTGTAAGAAAAGACAAAGCTTTTACAGGTTCCAGCAGTTTGGCGATCCACGCCCCGGCCAGCCAGCCCAGAATTAGAAATAACAGCAGTATTCCCACATTTTTCTTCTTCATCTAAGTCTTCCCTCGCCATTTTTTGACACCCTAATTATTATACGGTGAAACGGAGTTCAACACAAACGTAAAATCCAGTCCGGAAATGATTACCACCCACCCATGAGTATTCTGAGCAGCACACCAGCCATTTGGCAGTTGACGTAGGGAAGTATGACTTGGGACCTGCGGATTTGACTACTATGCACCAGCGAACCAATCAGCCCCCCAGTGAAGGTGCCTTCACTGGCCTTCTAGGAACGGTCTATATTTCAAAAAAACAGCAATCCCCCGGCCGACGGGTTGCCGGAAACGGGGGATTACTGATTCCTATTTATGGGATCAAAGCATTCAAGACAGGGAAGCGAGCAGACTCTTCTGACCGGTGAGGAAGCTCATCATCGCCTCCTGCACCTCCCACAACAAACCTTGTGCTTGGTTCTTATTATACTCATTCAGCGCAGAAATCCCCTGGCTCATGGATTTCTCCAGTCCGGAACAGAGCTTCTGTGCTTCAGCCGGAAGTCCCGGCTCCAGTGCTTTGACCGCTTCGTACCAATGCATATGAAGAGTACTAATGTCTGTAGTATCCACCGCTTTACCCGGCCCGCTTAATTCGGACGCGGATAAGCTGCTGAGCTCACCCAGCAGCTTCCCGCTGGCCGCGAAGTAGTTGTTCACAGTCTCAGCCTTTCCGGTATAGACGGCTTTCTCCGCAGCAGGGAGCGATACTTCCCTGACATAAAGCTCAATACCCTGGTTCTTCAGACCGCTGCTGAGCAGCTTGGCCTGCTCACGGTCTGGCGACATCCCGGCATATACCCGGTTGCCGTCCGTTGGATCAAGACCGGCGGCAAGCCCCGCCGTCAGGAGTTCCTGACGGGCCTGCTCCGCCCCCTCCGGAGTACTGAACACACCGTACTGCAGGAGATAATAAGTCTGCGCTGCCACCTGCACCGGTATGTAGTTCAATCCAGCCTTCCCGCTCGTATCCTGCGGCAGTACGGCCGCTGTATCCTTTTCACCCGGAACGACGGCTGGGTTCGCACTAGGAATGTCAGAATTGCCTGTAAGGCTTCCGCCGCCTATAAAAGACAATGCTGCGTAGCCAAGCAGTATGCCGATCCCCAGTGCTCCGGCAATGGAAATGGCAAGTTTCCACCAATAGGAGGGACGCCGGGTGTGGTAGGAACCCCCGTAATCCCTTCCCGGCATGGAAAGATCACCATAAGCATCAGACTCTGTTGCCCATTCTGGACCATAGCTGCGTTCCCCTGACCTCCTGTCTTCATGCTCATGTACTGGAGCAACAGCAAATTGTGGTTCCTGTTCCCATAAATCAAGCCTTGAATCGGGTTGGAGAAACAATGGCAGCGGTTCTTCATATGTCCCGGTTCCATCACGCTTCCGCTCTATTTCCGTGTAATCCCTGGCAGTACCAAGCCCTGCTCCTGCCCTGTGCTCGATTGACCCTGGCTTTCTGGTGTGATCCACGTCAAACTTGAAAGTCATTCTTCCGTTATTCAAAGCACACACCTCACTATCGTCTATTCTATAAGGAAATATATGATAGACGAGAGAAGGATATGCTATTTTGATATAATTACATTCATTATCTTTAGTGTAGACTCAGACCAAACGCAGGAGTTTCGTGCGTACACTTTCGGCCTCATAATTGGCAAGCAGGGTTTGATAAGCTTGATCCGCAAGCGCTATTCCGCGTTCAGGATGCTGAAGAAGCTGAACCACATTGTCCGCAAAGGTTGCGGGATCATCGGCGATCATAATGTTCCGGGAATGTTCATAGAGCAGTCCTTCTGCACCTTTCGTGGTTGAGACGACGGGGGTCTTCAGCGCCCAGGCCTCCAGAATTTTCAGGCGGGTACCGCTTCCCTCTAATAAGGGGGCAATGACAACCTGAGCTTTGCGCACATAATCCGCAACACTATCAACATAACCGGTGATCACAATCGAAGGATCATTGTCAGCCAATGCTGCGACCTCCGGGTGCACATCCCTGCCTACGATGTACCACTTGATTCCCGGCACCTTCAATTTGATGAGCGGGTAAATCTCGCGGTTGAAATAGACTGCTGCGTTAACATTCGGAAAGTAGTTCATATTACCAGGTAAAATAATCCATTTTTCTTTGAGACTTTTCACGTTAGCCTGGTAGTCGCCCATACGTATAAAGTTGGGAATCACATGGACCTTATGTGAATTTCCGAGAGATAGTGATTTGAACGCCAGGCCATCCTGCTCCGATGTGGTCAGCAGCAGATTCGTCTTGTCCATCAGCTTGAGCTCATCCCGCTTCGTCCATACTGCATTAAGGGTATAAAACAGCTTTGCAGCCCCCTTCTTCCCGGCAGCCAGCTGTCCGGAGAGTCCGCTCTCGAAATTGTGGGCATCCGTCGTAATTACGGCATCTGGCAGTGCTTGACGAACGATATCAATGCAGCTTCCCAGCAGGCTATGGGATATGAAAATATGGCTGTAGCTGTTCTCACGGCACAACTCCGTGATCTTACTGCGCATGTCTACGTCCACATGACTCATATAGGAACTGTTGCGCCATTTATATAGCGAACGGAGCATGGCTTTGCGGTAATTCATGGTTCGTTCTACTTCATATATTGCAAGTCCCGGAGTTTCCTCCTTTTCTGCTGAAGACCTTGTATTGCTGTAAGTAAGCAGATCCACATCATATTTGACCAGTAAAATATTCAGGATATTGCCAGTTCTCAGCTTGCCGCCGCTGTCCTGGGGAAAAGGATTCTCGGCAGATATGAACAGTAATTTCTCCCTCATTATTAATGTCTCCTACTCTCCTATAGTCTTTATCTATCTATGTGTTTAGGATATATTACCCCAAACTGCATCGTTTTTTTGTCGTTTCATGTATTTTCCAAAAATAATTTCAAAAATATGGATTTCCACACGAAAAAGCGCTCCTGACCCGGCTGAGGTGAAGGAACGCTCCTGTTATTCTCATTATGCAGATTATGGACTACCGGCTGTTTCACGGCTTCGTACCACTCGGTTTCTTCCTTGCTGCTTGGCTTGATACAACGCTGCATCGCTCAGTCTGTACAAAGTGTTCAAAGCTGCCCGCTCCCCCGGGTAGACCGTGATGATTCCGATACTCACGGTGTATGGCATCGGAACGCCATCAATCACCGCATCCAGTACACAGCGGCGCAGCTGTTCAGCGGTGCTGCCGCTGGCTTCCTCATCCGCGCAATGCAGCAGTACAGCAAATTCCTCACCGCCAAATCTGCCGAACAGATCGTTACCGCCAAGCTGGCCTTGTATTTTGCGGGCAAAATCCCCAAGCACCTTATCTCCGGTATCATGTCCATAGGTATCATTCACCTTTTTGAAATGATCGATATCGAGCAATAGAAAAGAAAAAGGCATATTCCCTTTAACCGAATCGGCAAGCCTGTTGCGGGCCCGTTGTACGAATGCCCCCCGGTTAAGAATACCGGTCAGTTCATCGTAAGTGGCGACCCGTTCCAGCTCCGCATAGGATTGTTCGCGGGACAGGAGCATGAATCCTGAAGTTCCCAGAAACATCAGCAAATAAATACCGATATAGTACAAGGTTTGAAGGAAGTCAGGTATGAAAGAGTTACCAGCCGACGGTGTAGAGAACGTGAAAACTGCCTGCCCCAGCAAAATCAGGATCACTATTCCGTAGAGCAGGCCCATCATTTCCTGCAACGGTGTTTTTTTGCCTTTTACGCTTAAAATGTAGACGGGATACACTATAAACAACACCCCGGACAGACTTGCCAAGGGGATATTCAGCGGCCGGTAAGGAAACAGGATATACATAAGAATCAGGGCAAACGCAGATAACCCTGTCAGGGAAAAATAATAGCTTTTGACCCGGCCCGAATAGGCACCCAGCAGCTTAAGCAGGGAGACAGCTTCCGCTGTACCCGCTGCCAACCCCAGGAGGATGTTAACCGGTAGAGTGAACCTTCGGTCCAGAAAAGGCTCAAGTATCAAGAGCAGTACGATGACCAGTTGAAGAAGCTTGGCCACCACAAACATTCGGGAGGCTTCATCCTTTGACCGTCGTGAACGGTAAGCTATTACAAGAAGCACTGTAAAAGAATTCCCGAAAAACAAACAAACCAGCAATGTCTTCAGATCCAGATGAACGGCTATCCAACTCACTCCTTGTTCATGGAATCGCAGGCGTGCCGGAGTCCCAGCCATTCTAACTGGAATGCACTACACAGTTTCGGCCTAACTGCTTCGCCTGATACAATGCCAGGTCACTAAGCTTATACAGCCTGTCCAGGCTAGTGGAGGGATCCGGAAGGACTGTGACGATACCAATGCTGACTGTGTACTCCCCAGGATACGTAAAGCTGGAGGCGCCCTCCTCAACAGCTTGCCTGAGCCGTTCAGCCTTGCGGCTGCTGCCCTCTTGGTCCAGTCCGCACAGCAGAACAGCGAATTCCTCTCCGCCCACTCTGCCAAACAGGTCATAGGTACTGAGATTATTCTGGATCGTGAGTACGAAATCCTGCAGGACTGCATCGCCAACGTCGTGGCCTTGTGTGTCATTCACTCTTTTAAAATGGTCAAGATCCAGCAGCAGCAGCGAGTAAAGCTCCTGTTGTTTTACTGCATGCAGCAGCTTCTGTTCTGCTTTCTGCATAAAAGCCCTGCGGCCCAGAATACCGGTCAGCCCGTCATAAGTTGCCATTCTCTTCAACTTCTCATAGGCATGCTCATTGGATAACAGAATAAAGGAGGATGATCCTACGATCAGCAGAAAGAACATACCCAGAAAATATAGATATTGTGGCAGGTTGGGCGACAGTGCCCCCATACCGGGATCCAGAAATAGTGCAGCCATAGACCGGATCAGCATCGCCGCCGCAAAAATGTAAAATATGAAGCCCAACATTCTCTGCAATGGGGAGCCTTTCCGGTTAGCCGTCAAATGGTAGGCGGGATAAATCACAAACAAAACTACCCACAGCGATGTGGTCGCGACCCTTATATTCGGTCTGTTAAAATAAAGCCCAACTATTCCGTAACTGATCACACTACAAACCGAAAGGGTCCAATAATACAACTTAGCCCTGCGTCCCAGCAGACCCATCATCAGAAGAAGCGCAGCAATCTCCAATCCTCCCCCGGCAAGAATAAGAGCATTGCTGAGCGGGATTGCCAGATAACGCGGCACCGTATCCCATAGCAGGAACGAGGACCAATAGGCCACTTGCAGCCATTTCGCTGCTATAAAAAGGGCGGAAGCCTTGTCTCTGGATGAATCCAGACGATAGAAGCTGGTCAGTAAGGCAATAAATAGATTTCCAAAAATAAATAGGTATAACAGTGTTCGAATATCAAGCTCAAGTACCATTAGTCACACCACCATGTGCGCGGGAATAAATGAATGCATGTCCCATAACAAGCAGAAACGGCATAGCCGCTCCTTCAGTATAAAGAGCAGTATCCGTTTCTGTGTAAAATGTACAAATATTAGATTGTAGAATCGTGATTTACTTTTTTTTCAATTCCTCTGCAAGTGCATACCCAACCTTCCAAATGTCTCCTGCTCCCATCGTAATCACGAGATCGCCTGGAGCAATCCGGCCTTGCAAGTCAGCCAATACAGCTTCCTTCGTCGGCAGATGTCTTGCACTGGCATTGCTGTTCTGGATGATTAATTCTACCAGTTTGGCGGAACTTACGCCTTCAATCTGTTTCTCTCCGGCTGGTGAATAAATGTCAGTGAGTATCACTTCATCCGCTTCACTGAAAGCACGGCTGAAGGCATCCAGCAGGAAAAAGGTCCGTGTATAGCGCTGCGGCTGGAATACGGCAATAATCCTTTTACCCGTTGCCTTGGCTGCGCTGATTGTTGCTTGAATTTCTGTGGGATGATGGGCATAATCATCAATGACTAGAATATCATTGACCTCCCCAAGCACTTGAAAGCGACGTTTGGCCCCATGGAATTTCAGGATGGACTCTGCAATCGCCTGGAATGGAATTCCGGCTTTCAGACAAGCAATCACTGCCGCCATGGAGTTGTACAAATTGTATTTTCCTGGAATGGACAGCTCAATGCGTCCCAGTACTTCACTGCCAAAATTCATAGTATAGGCTACCTGGCGGTCACCTAATACGATGTCCGTCGCAATGTAATCCGCAGCCGCCGAATGAATACCGTAGGTGATGACGTTGCCCTTGACCTCAGGCAATAACGCGGTTGCTGTTTCGTCATCTGCACATACAATTGCCGTCCCATCCTCACGCATCTGATTCATAAATTGAACGTAAGCAGCTTTCAGGCGGCCGAAATCCCCACCGTAATTCTCCAGATGATCCGCTTCAATGTTCGTTACGATCCCCAGCCAAGGATGGTACTGCAGGAAGGAGCCATCACTCTCATCTGCCTCGGCTACGACGAACTCCCCTTGTCCCGCTTTGGCATTCGTGCCGACATTCATAATTTCCCCGCCAATGATATAGGTAGGGTCTACTCCGCAATCCTCCATAATCAGTGCAATCATGGAAGAGGTGGTGGTTTTGCCGTGAGCACCAGCAATAGCCACGCCCTTCCGTTCGTTCAGCAGCCGTGCCAGCATTTGCGAGCGGTGAAGGACCGGAATCTTGAGCCGCTCCGCTTCTACCCATTCCACATTATCACTTGAAAGGGCCGTAGAGTATACGACAAGGTCCGCGCCTTTTACCTGCTCGGCCGTATGTCCAATATATACTTTGGCACCTTTGGCTATTAATTTCTCGGTCAATTCCTGAGCCGCCACGTCGGAGCCCGTAACCGTATATCCCATTTCCAGCATTACCCGGGCAATCGCGCTCATACCATAGCCGCCGATCCCTATAAAATGCACACGTTCAGTAGTATCCAACAGTTCGTCACCAGCCTTTTTCAGAATTGGGTTGCCGTAAAAGCGTACTGCGCACATCAGAAATCAAATACAGCGTTCCGGAGACGACTGCAAGGTCTTTCTCCGCTGTGATCGACTGCAGAAGCTGCAGCGCCCGGCCCCAATCATGTTCTACTATGATTTTCAAATTTTCCTTGGCATATTTCTCACGCAAACCCTCTGCGATAGCCTGCAGATCTTCTGCGTCCATTTTCTTCCGGAAATCCGGCTCGGTCAGGATGAGCGTATCCACTATAGGCAGTATATGCTTAAAGTATGACTCATGATGCTTATTTGCCAGCATCCCCATTAGCAAATTTAAATGTTCGTACTTATAAAACTGCGGCAAGCTTTTGGCAAGACTCTCCGCACCTTCGGGGTTATGAGCCCCATCCAGTACAATTCTAGGAGAAGTGTTCACTTCCTCCAGTCTTCCCGCCCAAAAGGTGCTGCGAAAGCCTTTAAGTACATCCTCGTCTTCCAGCATAAATGCCATGTATTGACGCAAGACCTCCAGCGCCATCATCGCTCCGGCTGCATTTCCGATCTGATGCTCGCCCTTCATAGCGATATCAAGCTCAAGCGACCTGAAAGGACCATGGAAGGTAAAAGACTGCAGCCCCTCTGTCACTGAAGCGTTGCTGTAGCTGAAATCTTCTCCGGCGAGATAGAGTGTGGATCTGCTGGCGGAGGCTTTTGCCTTGAGCACCGCTATCGCCTCCGGCTGGCTTACACAGCTAACCGCAGGAACACCCGGTTTGATGATTCCGGCTTTTTCCCCCGCGATCTCTTCCACGGTGTCCCCCAGAACATCGGTGTGATCGTGACCGACATTGGTAATGATAGACACAATCGGAGTGACAATGTTCGTTACATCCAGCCTTCCCCCAAGACCAGTCTCCCATACGACTACATCGGGATAACAGACTTCCGCATAATAGAGAATGGCCAGAGCGGTAGCGACTTCGAACATTGTAGGCGAGCCCATCTCACTCTGTGCAATCTCTTCGACCAGCGGATGCAGCTTGTTCGCAAGCTCTGTCAGCACCTCTTCAGGAATATCCGCTCCATTATACTGAAAACGGTTCGTGAATTTGGTGATGTAAGGAGACGTGAAAGTTCCTACGCTGTACCCGCTGTTCAAGAGCACGCTGGTCAAAAAAGCGCAGGTCGAGCCTTTGCCGTTCGTACCCGCCACATGAATGAATTTCAGCTTACGCTGAGGTTGGCCCAGCAGCTCCATCAGACGTTCAATCCGTTCCAGACCCGGACGGATGCCAAAAGGAATCAACCCGTTAATCCAATCCACTGCTTCTGTATAAGAACTTAAGGGAGCGGTTCCGCCGCTCCCGATCCACTCATCCATAGTCGTTTATCCTCTCAGCTCTGCGATGCGGGCCAGCACTTTTTCACGTTTGGCAGAGTAATCCGCCTGCTTTGCCCGTTCCTCTTCGATGACTTTAGCCGGTGCTTTGGCGACAAAGCCCTGATTGCCAAGCTTCTTCTCCACGCGTTCTACTTCGCTGTTTAGGAGTTCCACTTCTTTTTCCAGACGGATAATTTCCTGATCGATATCAATCAGACCTGCCAGCGGCAGCAGAAGCTCTGCTCCCGTAATCACAGCGGACATGACCTTATCCGGTGTGATTGGCTCAAGTCCAGCTTCAAAAGAAGAGGTATTGCAGAAGCGCCCAATGTAATTTTCATTTTTGGTGATGATGCTCAGGGTTTCCTCGCTGGAAGCTTTAATGATCAGCTCCACTTTTTTGCTCATCGGAACATTAACTTCAGCACGGACATTACGGACTGCACGGATCACATCCATCAGCAGATTCATTTCCGCCACAGCCTGCGGCTGCTCCAGGGAAGTTTCGTACTTCGGCCATTCGGCCAGAGTGATGGTATCCCCTTCATGCGGCAGATGCTGCCAGATTTCTTCGGTGATGAACGGCATGAACGGATGAATCAGACGCAGCGTACGGTCAAGCACATAAGCAAGCACCGATTGGGTCTTGGCCTTGGCAGCAGCATCCTCTCCATAGAGCGTAAGCTTGGAGAATTCGATGTACCAGTCGCACAAGTCATCCCAGATGAAGTTGTACAGGAGACGGCCAGTCTCGCCATACTCGTATGCGTCAATTAGACGCGTAATATCGCGAGAAGTTTCGTTCAGACGATGTAAAATCCAGCGGTCTGCTGTCGAAAGCTCACCTGTAATGTCAATATTTGCAAAGCTCACGCCTTCCAGATTCATAAGCGCAAAGCGTGAGGCATTCCATATTTTATTGGCAAAGTTACGAGCCTGCTCTACCTTCTCTATACGGAAACGAAGATCCTGGCCCGCCGTGATCCCCGTAGAAATCATATAGCGCATGGCATCTGCACCATATTGTTCAATAACATCCAGCGGATCAATCCCGTTGCCGAGGGATTTGGACATTTTGCGTCCTTCAGCATCGCGTACCAAACCGTGCATGAATACATCGGAGAACGGCTTTTGACCGGTGAATTCAAGCGCGGAGAAGATCATACGTGCTACCCAGAAGTAAATGATGTCATAGCCGGTAACCAGCACATTGTTCGGATAAAAGCGCTGATAGTCGCTGCTGCTCTCATCCGGCCAGCCCAGCGTGGCAAAAGGCCACAGGTTGGAGCTGAACCAGGTATCTAGAACGTCCTCATCCTGCTTCAGGTCATCAAGACCGCTGATTTCGCGGGCTTCCTCTTCGGTATAGGCTACAAACACTTCACCCGTAGACTCTGAGTACCAGGCAGGGATGCGGTGTCCCCACCACAATTGACGGGAAATACACCAGTCACGCACATTTTCGATCCAGTTCAAATAGGTCTTTTCAAAACGTTCAGGCACGAAGTTGACGCCTTCACCATTTTTCTGTGCAGTAATAGCGGCTTCAGCCAGCGGCTGCATTTTTACAAACCACTGGGTGGACAGATAAGGCTCAACTACGGCTCCTGAACGTTCACTGTGTCCAACCTGGTGTATATGGTCTTCAATGGAAACCAGGACGCCCTGTTCCTTGAGGTCCGCAACGATATTCTTGCGGCATTCACTGCGGTCCTGACCTTGATATGGACCCGCTTCCCCATTCATGGTTCCGCTCTCGTCCATCACATTAATCTGTGGCAGGTTGTGGCGCAAACCTACTTCAAAGTCATTCGGATCATGGGCCGGTGTGATCTTCACCGCTCCGCTTCCGAAGTCCTTCTCCACATAGTCGTCGGCAATAATCGGAATCTCACGGCCAATGATCGGCAGAATCAGGGTTTTGCCAATAAGATCTTTATAACGTTCATCCTTGGGATGTACCGCCACCGCTGTATCGCCAAGCATCGTCTCCGGACGTGTGGTCGCTACAGTAATGAAGCCGCTGCCGTCTTTAAGCGGGTAACGAAGGTGATACAGATGTCCGTTAACTTCCTTATATTCCACTTCGATATCCGACAAAGCCGTACGTGCGGCCGGGTCCCAGTTAATAATCCGTTTCCCGCGGTATATCAAGCCTTTGCGGTACAACTCAACAAATACCTGCCGCACCCCACTGGACAATCCTTCATCCAGTGTAAACCGCTCGCGTGAATAATCCAGGGACAAGCCCATCTTGGCCCACTGCTCATGAATCGTCTCCGCATATTGATCCTTCCAGGCCCATACCTGCTCCAGGAATTTTTCACGTCCCAAGTCATGCCGGGAAATGCCCTGCTGGCGCAGCTTCTGCTCCACCTTGGTCTGGGTAGCAATACCCGCATGGTCCGTTCCAGGCAGCCATAGCGTATCGAAGCCCTGCATCCGCTTCGTGCGGATCAGAATATCCTGCAGTGTGAAATCGAGCGCATGCCCGATATGCAGCATACCCGTCACATTCGGCGGGGGAATAACAATACTATAGGCTTCCGCTTCCGGGCGTTTGCCGGCTTCGAAGAAGCCATTCTCCATCCAGTATGCATACCATTTCTGCTCTGCCGCCTTCGGATCGTATGTGGTCGGCATATCGCTCTGTTTGCTGCCCGGCGCCTGCGGCTGTGCGGTATCCTGCAAATCAGGCAGCTCAGCCGTTTTGTTCTTGTGATCAGCCATTGTTGAACCCTCCATTTGAATAGCATGTTATAAAAAGAACGGCCAGCCGCCCTCTGAAAGAAGGGGCACCCGTTTCTTGGGTATATAAGGACTCTTTATAGCGTGAAGCATATAAATCCTTATATTTAAACACAAAAAGACCCTTCGTCTCAAAGGACGAAAGGTCATTCTTTCGCGGTACCACCTTTGTTTCGCACTATACAAAAATAAACCTTCGCCCCGGTTCCTCACGGTTCCGAAAGCTTAGCGCGACACTCATGCAGATAACGGCTGCGTCCGGCCACATCCTAACCTGTGCATCATATCTGCGCAGCAGGCTTAGAAGGGCGACTCCGGGGCGACTTCGGGGGCTGCATCCTGCGGAAGTTCACAGCAATTACATATTCCGCTCTCTGAAGGGCTGACCGCCTACTCTTCCCGTTCCCAGTCTTTCGCTTTTACTTAATCCCATAATACATTCAGGACTATTCCTAGTCAACCAGCATATGCACAAACTGCGGGTCTTATACCATATTCCGCACCCATACAAAAATCCCGGCCATATGCGGCCGGGATTCCTATTAGAGCTTGGTTCAGGGAATGTAAAGCACCTGACCTTCCTCCACGTTCTGTCCGGTGAGGCGGTTGTACATCACCAATTCCCTTGCACTTAACTGATATTTCTCGGCAATCGTGTCGAGTGTTTCTTCCCGCTGGACAATGCAGAGCCGGACTTTGCGGAATAAATCCGCGCTACCCCGGCCCCCGATGAACCGGCTCTTCCATTCTGTATTATTGCCGGCATCTGAAGCTGCTGCTGGAGGAGCCAGCTCCTGGGCGCGCTGGTCCTCCTGTTCCTTGCGTGACCGGCTGGAGCTGAGCAGGGAAGAGAATGTAAGATGCTCCCGCTCCTCTTCCTTCTGTTCTTTCTTGCTGCCAAGGCCAATCTTCAGATCAGGTTTCTCCTCAGTTGCAGGCTCGACATCAGGGGCTGCAAATGCCCCATTGTTCTCCTTCTCCGGCAAGGATTCCGCTTCCGATACGGATTCAGCTTCAGCCGGTAAGCTTGCTGCGTTTTCAGCAGCTTCCTGGAGGTGTGAAGGCTCTTCCCGATCCACAGAATGGATTTCTGCAACCGGTCCGCTCGCCATAGACTCCCACACCTCCGCATTGCCCGCATTATCTGAATGGGCATCGAGACTGTGGGTCCGTACCTTGGGTTCCTTGTCCTTTTGCTGCGGCTCGGAAACCGCAGCAGGCTGGGTGTATTCCGATTCTTCCGGAAACACTGGATTTGACCCAAGAGCAGGAGCTTCCACAGCGGCAACATTGCCATGTCCGCTTCCTTGATCGTGTGCAGGGATATCCGTCGCTCCTTCACCATAGGTCCAGAGCGAATTCTCATAGAGTGCATCATTTTCACGTTCACGCTTGTCAGCAGGAGCTTCCTGTAGCTTCTCCTCGTCTTCGGCAGAATAAGCTACTGTATACTCTTCCTGCTGCCAGGCTGGCTGCGCATCACCACTCCCGATTCCGCGGAGGGAAAGTACACCTGTGATATTGACCGTGCGCATCGTAAGCAGGTCAATATCAAAGTTCTCGATCTCCACCCCTATGTCTTCAAGCGAGCTGACCCGGGTCAGCGGAACTGTGATTTCTACGGGAATCGCATGTTCCAGACGCTGGGTCCGGTCATCTTCTCCGCGGTAGAGTCCGGTAAGCAGCAATTGGCCGTACAGCTCGGCACGATCCTCCCGCTGAATTACCTGGATATCCGGAATCAGCTCAACCTCTTCCAGCTCAGCGATTCCCGGAAGTTCTGCAGGCAGATGAATGCGTTCATAAATATCAAACCGCAAGCCATGGGACTGGTCAAACACGGGAAATGTCCTCCTTCTTGGCATAATCTAACCCTGAGACAAGCCCAGAGCATAAGCCCAAAATGTTACTCCCCTCATGTATATGCTTAAATCCCTTAGGCATGACAACTTTGGACACAGCCTCGGTGATTAGAGAACGCCTTCTCCTTAAGCCATTTGGGTACCCTGGAATATATTCATCGTGACGAACAAAATATTATATGAACAGCTCCCGGACCGAGACATGGATAAATGACAAACTTTCTATAAATAACTTTTTATCACAACCCCAAATTTCGGTTATAATCGGTATAACTCCTGAAAGGAAGTCAACGTTATGTCCAAAGCAAGGGTATTTGACCTTTTTCTATTTACCGCCTCTGTGGCCATCGCTTTCAGTGCGAGGCACGCTGTGGTGTTAGACCATACATACTTCACGGCTCTGTTATTATACTGGGCTTTCTCCAGTTTCTATTATCAATTGCGTATTGTGACCCGAAGCGGCAACTCCAATATAGATTATGCGATCAGTTACACCTCGTCATTCGGGATTTTTGCAGGGCCTCTGGGGACGTTTCTGTTCGAGGTGCTGTACCGGTTTACCGTGTTTATCTATAAAAAGAAGACCAAAACTGCAGACCCCGGAGAATTCCTGGACACTTTCTACAATATCGGTTCTTTCACGATTGGCGGCTCGGCGGGATACTACCTCTACACTCTGCTCCATCCTTATGCCGCTCATGTGCCTTTGGGCTACTGGCTGCTGTTTCTCCTGGTAGTCTGTGTGACTACGCTGGTGTCCTCGAGTTTCCTGACAATTACCTTTGCACTCTCAGGTGATATCACCACCCGCAAAGAAGCCATCAACCTTCTGCTACGCAGCAGAAATCTGTTGGACTTCAGCAAGGTGGCCTTGACCAATGCCTTGCTACTGCGTCTGCTCCTGATGGGAAAGTGGGAAATGCTCATAGCGCTCTTCATGCTGAACTATATCGTGAGCATCTCCTTCTATTCCAAATCCCAAAGCGCCCAGCATAAATTTGAACGGGACAAATTTGAGCAGATGGCCTACCGTGACTTTTTGACCGGAGTCTTCAACCGTGCTCATATGGATAAAATGATGAAAGAGTTGAACCACAGCGGGGAATGTATTGGTATCGTTGTGGCGGACCTGGACCGGTTCAAAAAAATCAACGATACCTACAACCATGCCGTCGGCGACCGGGTGATCATCCACTTTGCCAATACGCTAAATTCACATATGCAGGAAGAGGACATTCTGTTCCGCAGCGGCGGTGAAGAATTCACCATGTTCCTTAGACATAAATCCTTCGAAGATTGCTATGCGCAGATTCAGGGGATTCTTGACACCATTACCGGACACAGCGTCACCGCGGAGTATGAGGACGAGCGGATCCAGGTGGTGTATTCAGCTTCCTTCGGGCTCTATTATTACAAGGCGGAAGCCGGTCAGAAGACCTCTATGGAAAAGGGATATGTATATGCCGATCAGCTGCTTCTCGAATCCAAAAGGCTGGGCCGCAACCGGCTGTCTTACAAAAATGAGCTTGAATCCTAAACTGAAAGTATGTATGTAACGGCTGCGCTGTCCTTCGCTGGACAGCGCAGCCGTTTTGAGTATAAGGTTATCCCTCAAGCTGCAGCCGATCACCGGATGAAGCAGAGGTTCCACCGCCTGCTTTATCTAAAGCTGGGCCGCATTAAAGGTATCGCCGCCTTCAATAGTACCGGAATCGAAGCCCTTGTAGAACCAGCGCTTCCGCTGCTCCGAAGTGCCGTGGGTGAAGCTGTCGGGTACCGCATAGCCTTGAGCCTGCTTCTGGATCGTGTCATCTCCGACCGCGCTCGCTGCCGTCAGCGCCTCATCCAGATCTCCCTCTTCCAACAAATTCATCCCCTGTGCATGCTTGGCCCAGACACCAGCCAGGTAATCGGCCTGGAGCTCAAAACGCACCTGGTATTTATTATATTCTTTCTCGCTCAAGCTCTGGCGGAGCGAGTCCAATTTCTTCGTAGTGCCCAGCAGCGTCTGCACATGGTGTCCCACTTCGTGGGCAATCACATAGGCCATAGCAAAATCCCCCGGGGCCTTGAACCGCTGCTGCAACTCGTCATAAAAGCTGAGGTCAATGTACAGTTTGGCATCACCTGGGCAATAAAACGGCCCCACTGCTGAAGTTGCCGTTCCGCAGGCCGAATCTACACTGCCGCTATAGAGCACAAGTGTTGGATCTGTGTAAGTCTTCCCCTCTTCCTGGAAAACCCCCGTCCACACCTCCTCCGTATCCGCCAGCACAACAGATACAAAGTCCGCCAGCTCCTTCTCCTGAGCCGTTTGTTCATAAGGTGCGGAAGTATTGGTGCCGCCGGACGAGAGGCCTCCAAGAATATCTCCGACATTCCCACCACTGAGCAGTGTCACTATTACAACAATGATGATGCCACCTATTCCGCCCCCGATCATTTTCCCGCCTCCGCCCATTCCACGGCGGTCCTCCACATTTGAGCTTCCTCTTCTGCCCTGCCACTTCATGATGTATCCCCCCGTCATATATGCATCGTCTATTCTCATGCAAGCAAATCCTATTCCTATTAGTGTTATACCCAAAATCCGTTAGCTTGCTTATCATCACAGCAGCCAGTTTCTTACATGCAGTTAGCTTTCTGTTTCCATCCAGGTTAAAAAGCTTTTGGTCTTGTAGTTCAAGGCGTCACCCTCTACGGCGGACTTGAATATGCTGTTGCATTGTTTGTTCCAGAAATTTAAGCTCCGACACTAAAAAGGAGGCTGATGGCATGATAAGCGCTGATCCTGTATATCAGATTTTGAAAGTATTTGATCAAGAGATGGAGCCCGTACACCAGCAAGCAGGAGTGGACCCAAGAGATTTCCAAACTGTGCTGAAGCATATTCATGAAGCCGGCTATATCTCTGCCGGTAAATTGACTCAAGCCGGTCAAAGCTACATTCAGGCGTATGAACGCAGGTTCACCTCCAGTCAGCACGAGACGCAGCAGAATCCACTTTAGGTACCACTCGAACAGTAATCCGTTTAATGTGCCATAACATGAATAAAAGCCCCGCAAAGCTGTGCCGGAGCGCAGCCTTGCAGGGCTTTTGACTTAATTATTAGAGTACACATGATATGCTGAACCACGAGAACAGCATGAGTCTGGATCTTATCGAACAGTCATGGTTCTCACAGGACACTTATGGCTTCCGCCCCGGTGCCAATTGTTCACGCAAATGCAGCATATCTTCAGGCCACGGATCGGCTACTTCCAGCTGTTCTTTGGTCCATGGATGACTGAATGCAAGCCGTTCACCATGCAGTGCCTGTCTTTCGGTTCCGCTGGAATGGGAAAGTCCGCCTGCACTCCAGGAGGGTCCGTCGTACAAAGCATCCCCGAACAGCGGATGGCCCGCATGGCTTAAATGAACACGAATCTGATGCGTCCGCCCGGTTTCAAGCTGCACCTTAAGCACGGTACCGCCCTGCAGAACCTCGCGGTCAATGATCCGCGTTACTGCATCCTGACCGCCCGGAGAGACCCGCCGGCGCGAAGCATGATGGCGGTCGCGGCCAATCGGGGCATCCACAACCTTCAGTCCGGGCGGTACGATGCCTTGGACGATCGCGGCGTACAGCCGAGAGACGGATTTGGCACGCATATCCTCGTCAAGTACGAGCTGTGCATACTCATTCTTCGCGTACATTACCGGGCCTGTTGTGTCCTTGTCCAGACGGTGAATATGGCGTACGGCCACTCCCCCGCCCGAAGCCGCATAATGTCCGGCAACTACATGATCCAGAGTGATCTCACTGCCGGTGCCGTCCGGGTGGACAGCCATACCCGCAGGCTTATGGACGACAAGGCAGAAGTCATCCTCGAACAGCACTTCAAGCGCCGCCCACACCGGCTCGATTCCTGCCTCACGAAAAGGGAACATTCTCAGCCGCAGGCGGTCTCCCTTCCACTGAATACCGCCCTCGCGGTGCAATCTTGTATGAAGCTTAGCGGGAATGCCCACGGTCTCCAGCAGCCACTTGTCAATGGCAGCCGCCGGATCTGAAGCAGAGGTAATCACCCGCCCTGGCATGGCTTCCAGCCATTCCCCGCGGCGTGTCCAGGACCCGCCGCCTGTCACGGATGTCTCCTTCTCTGCCGTCACAGGGATTTCAAGGCCTGGTAGTGGGCCTCCAGCGTATCATCGATATCCTGCTCGCTATGTGCGGCAGAGACGAACATGCCTTCAAATTGTGATGGCGGAACACTGATGCCCTGATCCAGCATTTTACCGAAATAGGTACGGAACCGTTCCAGATCACTGGCTTTGGCCGTATCGTAATTGGTCACCGGGCCTTCGGTGAAGAAAGGACAGACCATGGAACCGACACGGTTAACTGTGAGCGGGATACCCGTCTCGGCCGCATTGCGCTTTAGTCCAGCTTCCAGACGCGCACCGAGAATCTCCAACCGGTCATACACCTCCGGTGTCAGGAGGTTAAGGGTTGTCAGACCCGCTGCCATCGCCAGCGGATTACCACTGAGTGTCCCCGCCTGATAGATCGGGCCGGTTGGGGCAATCTGCTCCATGATTTCTCTTTTGCCGCCATAGGCGCCTACCGGAAGGCCTCCGCCAATAACTTTGCCGAAGCAGGTAAGATCCGGCTCCATGCTGAACAGTCCCTGGGCACAGCCCCGGTTCACCCGGAACCCGGTCATTACTTCATCAAAAATGAGCAGCGCGCCATAACCTGTAGTCACCTTGCGCAGACCTTCCAGAAATCCCGGAAGCGGAGGCACGACGCCCATATTTCCGGCAATCGGTTCTACAATTACAGCAGCAATCTCGTTGCCGAAGCGTTCGAAGGCGATTTTGACTCCCTCCAGGTCATTGTAAGGCACAGTGATCGTATTCATAGCCACACCTTCAGGCACACCAGGACTATCTGGCAATCCAAGTGTAGCTACACCCGAACCGGCTTTGATCAGCAGACTGTCCGCATGTCCATGGTAAGAGCCTTCGAACTTGAGGATTTTGCTGCGTCCGGTATAGCCCCGCGCCAAGCGGATCGCACTCATTGTGGCTTCTGTACCGGAATTGACCATGCGTACGATATCAACCGAATGAACTCGTTCCACCACAGTTTTGGCCATTCCTGTCTCCAGCAGTGTCGGTGCGCCAAAGCTTGTCCCTTTGACTGCCGTCTCCTGCAGCATCTTGACCACTTCAGGGTGGGCATGGCCCATAATCAGCGGACCCCAGGAACAGACATAGTCAATAAAGCTGTTGCCGTCGATATCATAAATGCGTGAACCCGCACCGTGATCTACATAAATTGGGGTCAGCCCCACGGATTTGAACGCCCGTACCGGACTGTTCACACCCCCAGGGATGTACTGTTTAGCCTCGTCAAAAGCCTTGCGGGAAGCCTCTTCCCGCCGTGCCAAAGGCAAATTGCTCATTGTCACCACTCCTGTCCAGTTCATATTGTGCAGCTTGAATTACAACGATAAACCGTAGCAGGCGGTGGCCTTCTCCGGTGATAGACGATGGATACATTTAATGAAAAGTTCTGACCCGGCAGCCCCCAGGAGAGCAGCATTCAGTCCAATTATCCGCGCAGCCATCGGGCTGCATCCTTGGCAAAATAGGTGATAATGATGTCCGCTCCGGCGCGTTTCATACCCGTCAGCATTTCGAGCACAACTGCCTGCTCGTCGATCCAGCCCTGTAGGGCTGCTGCTTTGACCATAGAATATTCACCGCTCACATTGTAAGCTACCAGCGGCAGATCGAACTGGTCACGAATCGTGCGGATTACATCCAGATAGGCCAGGGCCGGTTTTACCATCAGCATGTCTGCCCCTTCCAGCACATCCGAATCCGCTTCCCGGATCGCCTCACGCAGGTTGGCAGGGTCCATCTGGTAGGTTTTGCGGTTTCCGAATTGAGGTGCGGAGTCTGCAGCTTCACGGAACGGACCGTAGAAGGCCGAAGCATATTTTACCGAATAAGACATGATAGGCACATGCTCAAATCCATTCTCATCCAGTCCGGCACGGATAGCATGCACGAACCCGTCCATCATATTCGATGGTGCGATAATATCGGCACCCGCCTCAGCCTGGGATACCGCAGTGCGGGTCAACAGGTCCAGCGAAGCATCGTTAATCACATCGCCATGCACCACGCCGTCAACCGTATGGGTATGAACCATCCCGCAATGGCCGTGATCCGTGAATTCGCACAGACAGGTATCGGCAACCACGAGCAGCTCGGGATACCATTTTTTAATCAGCCGTGTGGCTTCCTGCACGATGCCATCCTCAGCAAACGCAGAGGAGCCGACCGCATCCTTCGTTTCGGGAATCCCGAACAGCAGCACGGCTGGGATGCCCAGCGACGCGATCTCGTCCACTTCCGCCTTCAGCGTATCCAGGGAAAAATGATACACACCCGGCATCGAGCTGATCTCACTTTTTACACCTGTTCCATAGGTAACAAAAATCGGCTGGATGAAATCCAGCGTATTCAGGATCGTCTCCCTGACCATACCCCGAATTCCTGCTGTTCCGCGCAAACGGCGGTGTCTTGTAATTGGAAAACCCATTAGTATATCCTCCTGTACAGTAGATATATAAACACAAATAGAGTCGTGGATACAGCATAAGAAGCGCTCATACGCAAACCCGGATCATTTGGTCGTATTGTCTGAGCGTCAGCTAAATCCGTTAGCTTAGAAAGGGTTGGCACAGCCTGTTAACAAGAGCTCTCCAGCCTGCGGCAGACCTGCTGTCTGCCTCAACGTGCTGTCTATTTCAGCCTCGTGCTCTCATTCCAGTCGCAGAGCTCCCGTACCAGCGCTTCGATCGTCGCTTCTTCAGGAAGAAGTCCTGGTGTCAGCCCGACCTCTACGGCGGTTTGTTCAGTGACTGGACCGATACAGGCAATCTTGACGTTCGCCAGCAGCGGAAGGGGATCTTTAAGTCCCATACGCCGCAAAATACTGATAAAGTTGCGCACCGTCGAAGAGCTGGTAAAAGTAACCGCATGAATCCGTTTTTCTTCCAGCAGCTTGAGCAGCTCTATATCATCTTCACCCGTCACCACAGTTTCATAGGTGTCCACTTCGGTCACCTCCAGGCCGAGCTCCCGAAGCTTGTCCGGCAGCCACTCACGGGCCAGGTCGCCGCGCGGGAGCAGCACCTTCTGCCCCGGCTGCAGCCCAGGTCCGAAGGCTTCAAGCAGACCCTCTGCCTGGAAGCGTCCAGGCAGCTCTTCGGCCATCAGCCCGCGCTGCGCAAGCGCCGCGGCTGTGCCCGGGCCCACCGCGCCGATCCGGGCGCGGTGCAGCCCACGAACGTCCACCTTCAGCTCCGCCAGGTGGCGCCAAAAAAACTCCACGCCGTTCGCGCTTGTAAAGAATACGTAATCGTATTCTTTCAGCGCCGCCAGCGCGTCGGCAATAGCTGCCTTCTGCTCGGTGCCTTCGGGCATCCTCGTCTCAATAACCGGGAACTCGTAGGGCTCGCCGCCGAGCTCCTCAATCCGGTCCACCAGCTCGCTTGCCTGGCTGCGGGCCCGTGTAACCACAATGCGCTTGCCGAACAGCGGCAGCGCCTCTGCCCACATGAGCTGCTCACGCTGCAGTACCACCTCGCCGACAACAATCACTGCCGGCGACTGAAAATCAGCCGCCTTCACCTTCGCCTCAATGTCGGCGAGCGTCCCTGTCAGCGTCTCCTGATCTGCACGTGTCCCCCAGCGGACAAGCGCCACCGGCGTCTCCGGCGGCCGGCCATGTTTGATCAGCTGAGAGCTGATATAGCCGATTTTGGCCACGCCCATCAAGAATACCAGTGTACCCGTTGCATTGGTTACTTTATCCCAGTGAATGGAATGATCCAGCTTATCCGGGCTTTCATGCCCTGTGATAATGGACAGCGAAGAAGCCATATCCCGGTGGGTGACCGGAATACCGGCATACGCCGGCACACTGATCGCCGAGGTGATCCCCGGCACAATCTCATAATAAATACCATGCCTGCGCAGCAGCTCGGCCTCTTCACCCACACGGCCAAAAATTGTCGGGTCCCCGCCCTTCAGCCGGACTACCGTTTTGCCTTCCAGCGCCAAATCAACGAGTAGTTGGTTGATCTCCTCCTGCTTCATCGTATGACGGTCCGGCAGCTTGCCTACATATATTTTTTGCCCGCCGGGCTTCATCCATTTCAGCAGTCTGGGACTGGCGAGACGGTCGTACACCAGTACATCCGCCTTCTTGATGCAGTCCAGCCCTTTAACCGTAATCAGCCTCGCATCCCCAGGTCCCGCACCAACCAGATAAACTTTCCCCTTCAATTCCCTCATCCCCTTGCATCCGCCAAAATCTGTTCCGCTCCTCTGGCGATGAGCTTTCTTGCCACCTCTTCACCCAGCTCTACAGGGTTATGCCCGCTGCAGGTTTCTTTGAGAATGACAGAACCGTCCGGCGTTCCCACCATTCCTGTCAATGTAATCAGCCTTGGGGAGTCAGAATTCGAAGCTTCAGCGTCCAGCACGGCAAAAGCGCCAATCGGCACCTGACAGCCGCCATTCAAAGCTCCCAAAAAAGTCCGCTCCGCCGCTACCGTAAGCGCGGTCTGCTCATCATTGTATAACGCCAGTAGCTTGCGCAGATCGGCGTCATCCACCCGGCACTCTATCCCGAGTGCGCCTTGCCCTACAGCAGGCAGACAGATCTCCGGAGGCAGATAGGCTGTGACCCGGTCCTTCCAGCCCATCCGGGCCAGCCCCGCTGCCGCCAGCAGAATAGCATCATATTCACCGCTCTCCAGCTTGCGGAGGCGCGAGTCAATATTGCCGCGTACCGGCTCAATCTGAAGATCCGGCCGAAGTGCGGCAAGCTGGCTGGAACGGCGCAAACTGCTTGTGCCTAAGCGCGCACCTTGCGGAAGATCTTCGAGTGCAAGCCCGCCGTTTGAAATCAGACAATCCCGGGGGTCCACACGTTTCGGAACCGCACCATTCATCAGACCCTCAGGCAGCTCAGAGGGCATATCCTTCATGCTATGTACAGCCATATCTATCTCATGAGCCAGCATCGCCTGCTCAATTTCCTTGACGAACAACCCTTTGCCGCCGACTTTCGACAGCGTCACATCGAGAATCCGGTCTCCCTTAGTTACAATCTTATGAACTTCAAAAGTAAACCCAAACCCATGCTCCCCGCTCAGCCGCTCCAGATCGGCAATCACCTGTCCCGTCTGCGTGAGCGCCAGCGCACTTTGCCTGCTGCCTACCATAATCTTCCTCATGCTTCATCCCTCCTGGTACCTGGTAACTGGCTCTGCCGTGTTCCGCGCATGCACCTGCGTTTTATTCAACGCAGATTTCCATTTCATAGATCATGCATTCCTAATTTTCCTTAGCCTAATATCTTTCTCCAGCCTGCCGGCTTCCTTCATATTGCAGTGTCCCTGACTATGCTTCTAAATTCCGGGCAATCCAGTCTTCAATCTCGTCCTTACTCCACTCTATAAAGGTGCCCTGTCGCATCTCATTCAACACATCAACATCCCCAAGTCTGCGCAACAGCCGTCCACGTTGATCCTGCGGCAACTCCCTGCGCTTGATCTCGGTCCTCAGGCTGTGCAACCAATCTAGATAAGGCTCATATTCTTCGCCCAATATCTCAGCCAGCTGCTCCGTGATCTTCGCAGCTGCCAACGGTCCCGCGCCTGAGGTCGACACGGCGACCGTCAGCCGCCCCCGGCGAAGCACGCCGGGGGTAATGAAGCTGCCAGCCTCAGCCCGGCTGGCTACATTTACCGGAAGGCCGAGGCTGCGCGCCTCCAAGGCCACCGCCTCATTCACCGCCGCATCATTGCTTGCGGCGTAGACCAGCACTGCCCCCTGTATATCACCGGGGGCATACGGGCGGCTGTTCCATCTCAGCCGCCCCGCTTCAGCCAAGGCGGCTAACGGCCTGGTCAGCGAAGGACTGATCAGAACTACAGCCGCCCCGGCTTCCATGAGTGCGCCTACCTTGCGCTCTGCCACCGCGCCGCCGCCAATGACAACCACACGCTGGTCCTGCAGATCCAGCATGACGGGAAAATACTTCACCATGCAGCCACACTCCTACTTCTGCCATGAACCCCTCTATCCTAACCATTTACATCAATATCCAGAACCCTTAATCCAATCTCAATTTTACTACTGCCAAGGCCGAATAGAATCCCTCAACACTATCATTCTTTTTTATACTTAACCTAGTCCGGCGTCCTGTCAACCTAAGTTCTGCTTCTTGTTATGGCTTTAAGCTATATCCAATTTACGTCCGCAATCCCTTCCACACCCGTTACTCCCTGTTCCACTTCTAACCTCCCCAGCCGTGGAATTCCGACCAGGAATTAAGCAGAAAGTTAAGAATAATGAATCCGTAGCCGGCAATGGCCCAGCGGGCCATGGAGGTGCCGCTGCGGCGGGCAGAGCGCTTGAGAATAATGTAGGCAATGTAAACCCCAAGCCCTAACAAGGTGGTTAACACTTTCGAATCCTGAAACAGTGGTGTCTGTCCTTCAGCAACAATCGACATTCCGGCCAGCACCAGTGAAGCCAGCAGAAGGGGAACCCCGGCCAGAATCGCAGTATATGAATATTTGTCCATGGTCTCCAGACTGGGCAGGCGGCGGATGCGGTCATCCCATTTCTTATGCTTCAGCCGTGTATGCAGGAACAGATACATTATGGCAAATACCGTTCCCAGTGTCAGTGCGGCAAAGCTCAGATTGGCCAAAATAATATGCATCGCCAGCCATCCGTGCACCGCACTCCAGCTCTGGAGCGTATGATCCTCAGCGGTCAACCAGAACCGGTTCAGTAGAAAAACGCTAAACCCCGCCATGCTGAGCAGCAGAATCGTAAATTCTCCACCGCGGGTGTAAGCAATCGCAAGTGAGGTCAGTACAATAATGAAGGAGAACCAGAACAGGAAATCATACGGTGTGAAAATTGGCAAGCCTTTCTCCTGAGAGAAGCGGATCGCCAGACCTGAGGCCTGCAATAGGCCAACAAAAACAAGAAGCCCTGTGCCCAGCCGCTTCCCGCCCGGATTCCGCTTAAGGCAATCCGAGAAAACAAACAGCAGGCTCAGGGCATATAGCAGCAGAGCTGTATCATATATTCCGTTCAGCAGTTGCATTAGGTTCACCCGCCCAGCAGGCCTGCCGGAGCAAACACCGACTTCGGCAGCGTGAACTCACTGGCGGAGGCGCGTTCAGCTTCCTTTCGTTCAGTCTCTGCAGGACTTCCGTCGTCCGTCCCTGCACCAAGCTGCTCCTGGAGCGCGAAGATTTGCGTGAAATACTCCAACGCTTCATTCCCCTGCTTGCCGCCGGACAGTTCCTTGATGACATTAATCGGATCGTGCATCATCTGGTTGACAATGCTTTTCGTAAGACGGCGGATCACCTTGCGCTGATGCTCGTCCAGTTCCGGCAGCTTGTTGAACAGACTATCCATCGTATCTTCATAGATACCATTGGACTTATCCTGCAGCGCACGGATCACAGGACGGACACCCAGCGTCTTCAGCCACATCTGGAAATCCTCCAGTTCAGCTTCAATCATCACTTCAATCTTGGCAGCTTCTGAGCGGCGCATCTCCAGGTTAGTCTCTACAATGCCTTCCAGATCGTCAATGTCGTATAGGAACACATCTGGGACGCTAGCTGCTGCAGGATCAATGTCACGAGGGACGGCAATATCAATCATGAACAGCGGACGTGATGGGCGGCGTTTCATGTTCTCGGCCACTTGATCGGCTGTGAGAACATAGCCCTCGGCCCCGGTCGAACTGATCACTATATCTACTTCATCGAGATGCTGTAGCGCGTGCTCAATCGTGCTCGGCTTCCCTGAGAACTTCTCAGCGAGTTCCACAGCACGCGCCAGCGTACGGTTAGCAACGATCACTTCCGCTGCACCGCTGCTGTACAGATGCTTCACCGTCAGCTCACTCATTTTACCGGCGCCAAGAATGAGTACTCTTTTGCCGGAGAACATGCCAAAAATCCGCTTGCCCAGTTCTACAGCCGCATAGCTGACAGATACAGCACTCTCGCCAATCGATGTTTCGCTGTGAGCCCGTTTACCCAGCGTTACCGCCTGCTTGAACAGCTGGTTGAACCAGGTTCCCGTCACACCTTCCCCCTGGGCAGTTAAAAAAGCACTTCGTACTTGTCCAAGGATTTGCGTCTCACCGATCACCATCGAATCCAGTCCGCAGGTTACGCGGAAAAGATGGGTGATCGCCTGCTCGTCTTCATATATATACATATGCTGTGCAAACACATCACTTTTCACTCCAAACCACTGCTCCATATAATTGCGGATGAAATATCCGCACATATGAAGCCGGTCTACAACCACATAAATCTCTGTCCGGTTGCAGGTGGCAACGACAACCCCTTCCAGTACGCTTTTGGTCTGCATCAGCTGATGCAGCGCCGCAGGCAGATCCCTTTCGGCAAAAGCGAACTGTTCCCTGACTTCTACGGGCGCCGTACGGTAATTCAGGCCAACGACGACAATATGCATCGTTTGTTCACCATCCTAATCTCTATTCATTGGTGCAGACACTGTTGCCGCTCATCCAAAATTCGCTATTGCCACTTTCACAAGTTCTATAAACGCTGTGTTAAGTATATCACATGAAAAAGCACCTTTTGATAAAACCTTTGAACTATTTATGAAATCCAGATAATAATAATTATAATTAAGCTGCAGACTTTGTCGCCTCTTACATCGTAATCCGTTCAGCAGATCTATCCCAGACGCAGCACCACACATGTTTTATCATCAGAAACCTTGAGGCGCGGCACCTCCAGCAGCATGCGGTCATTTTGTTCCTTTTCATACAAAGCCCGGGCATACCTTTCAACCCCAAGCTTATCCAGAGTCCCTGTCAATTCCGTCCAACCGGTTTCTTCGGTGTATAGGCCGTCGCTGAACATATATAGACTCTCCAGATTAGCCCGGTTGAACGTACCTTTCTCCAAAAATAGAGGAAACCGCGAATCGCCGTTCAAAATTCCGTATCCGCCCATCGTATTGGCCAGGGCACGGTTACCCATCAAGTGCGGTGTAAGCCTTTTGCGGAGCTCTGCCGGATCGCCTATGCCTTCCGCGCGCAAATGAGCCATTGTCTCCAGTGTCCTCCGGTCTACATGTGCTAATTGGGGATGAGTCAGCGCTCTCACCGTTCCATCCTTATACCTTGCAAGCAGCATACAATCCCCTGCCTGCACGTAATCAATGCTGTATTCACGGATCTGCACCATGACCAAAGCGGCTGACCACCGATTGGACGCCTCCACTGTATCTACTCCTTCTGCCACCATCCGCTGCGATAGAGCCTGGTTCGCTTCAGCAGTAGTCTGGTCCAGCTTCCCGTCCGGGTCCATTCCCATGAAATGTGCCGCCGCCAGTTGCGCCGCTATATATCCTCCTGTCCGCCCCTCCGAATTCCGGTATGCCGAAAGCGAGGTCGCGCCATCCACAACACCATACACAGATGCTTTTTTATGGATGACCAGCGCATCTTCGTTCCATTCTCCATCACCTTTTAACGAACAAGTATCCAATTGCCATTCAGAAGCTTCCGGCATCTCAATCTTCCTTCCCATTCGCCATATATGTAATTAAATCTAACATATAAATCAATGATTGACACACAATATTGCGAATGATAGCATATAACAAATGATTAAAGTCATTGTTTCTAACATTAGTGTAAATTAAGTCTACCCATTCCCCATTTGATGTCATGTTTTATTCGCATTTTAATCTCATACCTCTTGTATAAGCTCATTAATTTGGTTTGAGCGTTTCTACAGGCAACCGTAAATTGCCCCAGGCTACAGGAGGCACCGCAAGGCTGAAGGATATTCAAGGCGAGAGCCTGCATGATTTTGGTGCGCTCGTCCATGATGCCGATTGTCCTCCCGGTGCCTCTTGTAGTCTGGTTTTTTTGTTTGAAACGAAGTGAAGCGAATGAGGTTCATACTAACTTTAAACTTATAAGGAGTGAAGATCATGAGCGCATCCTATGCAAAACTCAGCGAATCTATCAGCAAAGCCAAAAATGTGAGAATTTATAAAAATAAAGAAACCGCCTATGATTTCAAGCTCTATCCCTTCGGAGAACGCGGCACCTATATAGATCCCGAGTTGATCAGTGAAATCACGGACAGTCTTACCGAGAGCATTACGGTAGAGTTCCCTGCTTTTGATTATATCGTATCTCCCGAGCCGGGCGGGCATACCTGGGGCATGCTCGCGGCCTACAAACTGATGAAGCCGATGAATATTCTTCGTCTCAGCACCGAGTTATACGACAATTACGAGGTCAGCATCAGACGCGAAACGGCGTATAATGAGAACTATATTTATTTTGACGGATTCACTGCCGGAGACCGGGTGCTGCTTCTGGATGATGTGATCAGTTCTGGGGCAACGATCCGCTGTATCGCCCAGCAAATGGACCATATGGGGATTCAGCTTGTCGGCGTACAGGCGATACTGGCCAAAGGTGAATTCTACAAACAACTGGAAACGGATATAGGCGTACCGGTACGATTCTTATCTAAAGTATAGGAACAGCAAACCTAGAAAGGGAGTGACCGAACATGGCTTACTATTATGATCAACCGTCCAGAACGTTCAGCGAATTCCTGCTGGTGCCGAATCTGACGACCAAAGAATGCATTCCGGGGAATGTCGATCTTAGAACCCCGGTAACCAAATTCCGCAAGGGTGAAACTCCAGCCCTTATGATGAACCTTCCCGTAACTTCTGCCGTGATGCAGGCCGTCTCCGATCATAACATGGCGATTGCCTTGGCTAAAAGCGGTGGGATTTCTTTCATTTATGGTTCCCAGTCTGTCGAGCAGCAAGTCGAGATGGTCCGCAGAGTCAAAAAATTCAAGGCCGGCTTTGTGCTTAGCGATTCCAATCTGCGTCCCGAAGATACCCTGAAGGATGTACTGGAGTTAAAAGCCCGCAGCGGCCATTCCACTATCGCCATTACCGACAACGGGGAGCCCACAGGCAAGCTGATGGGTATTGTCACCAGCCGGGATTACCGCGAGAACCGTCTGCCTCCGGATTGTGCGATCACAAGGTTCATGACACCTCTGGCTTCGCTGATCTATGCTAATGAAGGCATCACCTTGACAGAAGCCAATGATATGATCTGGGATCACAAGCTGAACTGTCTGCCCATCGTAAATAGCAGCGGTCATCTGGTGCATCTGGTCTTCCGAAAGGATTATGACAGCCACCAGGAGTACCCTCTGGAGCTGCATGACAGTAACAAACAGCTGATTGTCGGAGCAGGCATCAACTCCAGAGACTATAAGGAACGGGTTCCGGCGCTTGTGGAAGCCGGTGCTGATGTGCTCTGTATCGATTCCTCAGACGGTTATTCTGAATGGCAGGCTGAGACGATCCGCTACATTAAAGAGACCTTTGGTGAGAACGTAAAAGTTGGCGCAGGTAATGTCGTGGACAAAGAAGGCTTCCTCTATCTGGTCGAAGCGGGGGCAGACTTCATCAAGGTCGGTATTGGCGGCGGCTCGATCTGCATCACCCGTGAGCAAAAAGGCATCGGCCGCGGTCAGGCCTCCTCCGTTATCGAAGTCGCCGCAGCCCGCCAGGAATACTACGAGAAAACAGGTATCTACGTCCCCATCTGCTCTGACGGCGGTATCGTACATGACTACCATATCGTTCTCGCCTTGGCCATGGGGGCTGACTTCGTGATGCTTGGACGATATTTCGCCCGCTTCGACGAGAGCCCGGGCCGCAAGCTGCTCGTTGGCGGCAACTTTGTCAAAGAGTATTGGGGCGAGGGCTCCAGCCGGGCACGCAACTGGCAGCGTTACGACTTCGGGAACGCCGACAAGGAGAGCAAGCTGGAGTTCGAGGAAGGCGTGGATTCCTTCATCCCTTATGCCGGCCGCCTCAAAGACAATCTGGATCTCAGCATCAGCAAAATCAAATCTACCATGTGCAACTGTGGCTCACTGACCATCCCGCAGCTGCAGAAGCAGGCGAAGATTACTCTTGTCTCCTCGACAACCATCTTTGAAGGTGGCGCCCATGATGTTATGCTGAAGGAAAAGGACAGATCATCATCCTGATCCATAAGGAGCGTACCCCATGAACGCACTCAAGGAAATACTGATAACCAAACACGAACTGCAGCAGAAAGTCAAAGAACTAGGCACAGCCATCTCGCAAGACTACAAGGGACAGGAACTGGTGCTGGTCGGCATCCTTAAAGGTGGGGCTGTGTTCATGTCCGATCTGATGCGCGAGATCACCCTCCCGGTAGGAATCGATTATATGGCCGTATCCAGTTACGGCGCCAGCGCCACCTCCTCTGGCGTCATCACGATCAAAAAAGACATCGATACTGACATCCGCGGCAAGCATGTCCTGCTTATAGAGGATCTGATTGATACCGGCCAGACCCTCCAGCATCTCCGCGAGCTGTTCCTCATGCGCGAGGCCGCCAGCGTTCGCATCTGTACCATTCTAAGCAAGCCCTCCCGCCGGCTCGTAGACGTCCCTATCGACTACTGCGGCATCGAAATTCCCGACGAATTCGTCGTCGGCTACGGCCTGGACTATGCAGAGCAGTACCGCAACCTGCCGGAAGTGTGGATCGTAGAGTCAGGCGAATAGATTAGAGACAACCGGGTCCTCCTTCTTTCAAGCGTTCATGCCAGTGAACATCAGGAAAGATGGGGGACCCGGCTTTGCCTATGTTATTTGTCCGCCAAAAAAGGCGAACCCCCGTCGAAAACAGGAATTCGCCCGCTATAAGCCGTTCAGAAGTTCTCTTTCTTCACCCCAACTGCATCGTCGTAACGCAAGTATCGTTCGTCTCAAACGTAGAAATCTCGGAATCGGCCTTTTTACCATCATGCTCGATCGTCACTTGGAAAGTCCGGTCCCGCGGCAGCCACAAATCAATGAACCCGTTGGGCTGGGATTGCACAGTCTGGTTGTCCATCACCATGTGGCCATCCGAGTCTTTGACCGAAATGTTGAAGTCCTCCCCGACCATCTCGCCCTGGCAGCCGGTCAGACTATGGGTTGCACAGGGATGAGTCTTCTCGACGTAGGGTGCGATGGAGACGAAAAATTCGTCTTTAGGCAATGAATAAGTCGTAGATTTAGTATCGCTCTCTTTAACAATAAGCTGCGTGGAGGAAATAGACGCCGACTCAGCTTGTGCGGTCCGCATGCTGAAGCTCTGTACCATTTGCTTGAAGCTCGCCGTGTCCAGTTCAACAGCTACTGTATTCAGCTTGCCGCTCTCGTTCTTGTCCGTAGACTCCGCTAACGTATATGTTCCTATGGCAATAACAGCCACTATACCAGCGGCTATCAGGAATTTTTTTCTCATCTGGGCAATCATCCTCCTGTCTCTTTCCCCTATTATAAGCGAGCCAAGACAGCTGTAGACAAGACGAAAGCGTGACAAATCTATGAAGCAGAGCCCTAGAATTCAAAAGAAAACTTGGCACTCCAATTCGAGCCGCCATCTTTGGTGAAATACAGGGTCGAGCTGTTCAGATCACGCACCGCCATCCAGCCCTGGTTATGATCTACGAAGGAGATCACACCTTCAAAGCCCAACACCGTCTTGGAATTACTCCATACCTGGCCGTTATTCTTGGTCATACCTGTGCCCACCATCTGTGCCGCAGGCTGATAGCCAACCATGAAGGCCGTCGTTTTGCCGATCAGCTGGAGATTTCCGGGACTGCCCGAAGCCGGCCCCTTCTTCACTTTGGCCGCCCCGCTCCCTGGAGCAGGGCCGCCGCCGGCAGTTTCCTGAGCAATGACCCGGGTCCAGCTGCTGCCTGCATTGGAGCTCCCATAGAGTGAATACGAGGTCTGTGACATTCCCGAACCGCCGTAGAGAACCGTATATACCTGTGATGCATTAGCATAGACTCTAGCATACTGCGGATCGGAATAAGCCGCCTTCATCATCCGCTTCCAGCTAGTCCCGCCATCGGTGGTCCGCATCACCTGATAGCCGTTGCCCGGAACGATAACAACCGCCCAGCCGCTGTTACGGCTTGTGAAATCAGCTCCGCGAGTATTGGCCGGTGTAGCGACTTTGCTCCAGCTAACCCCACCATCGTTCGTATAATACGTAGATGCGCGGTTATAGCCGAACCCGGTTTTACTGTCCAGGAATTCTATGCGTTCAAAGGTTACCGCGTTATTCCCCAGCCGCTTCCAGGAGGAGCCTCCATCCGTAGTGAGAATCAGGTATTTGGCTTGAGTATCCTGTATAGTTGCCAGTGCCCAGCCGTGCACATTATCCGGAAATTCTATCTGCTTAAAGTTCCACTGTCCCTGATAGATCTCCTGAAATTCGCATCCGCCATCCGAAGTCCCGATAAGAAAACCGTTTCCAGCCGCCCGTCCCGTATCTGCGCTCAAGAAATCTACAGTGGCGAAGGTAAGCGGCTCCGAGCTCCCATCTGTATGCTTTTTCTGCAGACCCTGCAGAATGCCATGATCCCCGCTACTGCAGGACTTTGTTGGTGTTGCTGGTGCCGCGTCTGCTGCCGGAGAAGCTGCTATCCCCCATCCTGCACATGTGAGCAGACCCACAGAGAGCAGAGTTAACGAGGTTTGCCGTAAACGTTTGGTCAAATACATAGTGACACCTCCTAGGGTATATTTACCCTGCTTAGCCATCACGAAGCGGAAGGCACAGGTGCCGTACCGGACTTCATTCGGGTGCTGAGCACAGTGACCGCTTTTTTCAACAGAATAGCAAGTCCCAAGGTAAGCAGGATACTTATCACATTAAGCATAAGGTCGTTCATCTGCAAGTCCAGGTTTTGCCGGAGATCCGCTGTAATTTTGAGCATTCGTTCATGAATCAGGTAAATCTCCAGGCTATGCGTTCCACAGAACGAAAGGAAGCGAAACCGCGACCCTTTGTATTCCGGCACCAAGTGCAGCATCCCCGCCATGAGCAGACATAAGGGCAGTGTAATCAGGATAAAAGGATACCACCACAGTCCATAGCTCCACACGTAGCCGCTCATATATTTTTGGCTTGCTGCCAGCAGCACTGCACCCGTCAGAAGCATCCCGAGATACACCATTCCATTCCGACGCGAGATGACCTCTTGCTTGTCGATTAGATACCCCACAAGCACCCCAACGAAGAAAATCGGAATTCTTATCGTAAAAATAAGTAAATAAGAGAGCGGTGTTCCAGATAGTACCACGCTGAGCAGAAGTCCAATAAGACTGGCCGCAGCGACAACTAACACCTTTTTACGTACCTTGAAAAAATGCATAAACAACGGTGTCAGCAGATAAAGTACAAGCAGTGCAGGAACATACCAATCAAACCGGCCATCCAGACCAAGCCAGAAGCTAAGCGTAGTCAGATTCAACAGCACATCCAGCAGGGACATCTCACCCATCACCCAATACAGCAGGCAAAATAACAGCACTATGGGAAGATATGTGGGCAGAATCCGCTGCAGCCTTCTTTGATAAAATAGACCTGTGCCGGTGTTTTTGCAGTAAGCATAATATAGCCCCAACCCCGACACCAGCAGAAAAATATCTACCCCGCCATATCCATAAGCCTGCAGGGTACCCAGCACAGGAATGGAAGAGAAATCCACCGTCGAGTGATAGAGCATCACCCATAGAATCGCCAGCCCCATGAGCTGGGTGCGGTACGTGCTGATCAGCTTGTAATTAAGCTTGCTCATGAAGGGCCTCCTGAATGACCGGCTGCGGGCGGGAAGAATAGCTTGCAGGCATTAAGCCGGAGAGTTTTTTGTAATTCAGCGAGAAGAGGATACCCAGTGCAGCTTCTGCAAGAATGATGAAATCCCTATTGGAGATCAGCAGCGGAATCGCAATAACACCTATGACAATAAGAACCCAAGGCACCGGATGATCCAAGTAATTTTCTATGTAACAGTTCAGCCGAAGCAGGATTCTCATCGACACATAAGTGCAGACCAGGGCCAGCCCCCACATCCACACAATATACAAGCCACCCAGCCCCCCGCGGTCAAATGCAAGGATCAGGAACAGATGGGTAAACAAAAACAGAAACGAATGCTTACCGAAATATAGAATCAGATTGTTGGAGGAAGAGTATCTTTTTTTTCGTCTGAAGAGATAAAAGGTGCCGAACAACACCACCAGTGACAACAGCAGATATTGTACGGACATATTATATTTAACAAAATCCGCTTCGTACACACCTCCGTAACTGAATGCGGCAAGCAGTAACCCCGATACCAGAGTTAAGATGAGGTTCACCCGGTTACTGCATCGATAGGCAAAGATCCCAGCCACAAAGGCAAACATCCAGGGAAAATACGTAAACCCAACCGTCTCTGTGAACAAAATAGACTTTAGAGGGAAGTCCGGCAAGCGCTGACTGATAACACCATGTACCGAATACGCAAGCAGCGACAATAGAAGATATAAATAGAGTGGGGGTTTGAGGTATTTCTCCAGGAGGTATACACTAAGCACGCCGAGTGCGATGATCTGGGGAACATCCATAATCTTGAACGCCTGCATATCCGGTCTCCACATGAGATTATAAGAGAAACCGATAACAGCGAATAGCGCATAAAAGCTAAACATAGATCTGAAGCTTCGCCTGCGTGCCTGAAGCGTGGTTGTTACTCCCGATACTGCAAAGAAAAGAACAGGAGCCAGACCGGCAACAATCTGAAACACACGTTCATTGCCGTTAAAATAAAGCGGAATATGCGCCATAATCATCAAAATACAGCTAATCCCCTTGATCGCATCCAATGAATAGTCATATTCCTTCATCCATTCACTATCCTTTCCTTAGGGTGTAATTCTCTATGCAGAGAATGTTTGTATATTGAGTATAATTGGCATTTCAGTATTCCCCATCCCTCTAAAGTATAAGATTTGATATAAATTCAGTCTTAAATATATCAACCAACTAAGGTAGTATTTGAAATAACTAGTTTGTACCATTGTTCTTACCTATTATTTCCTATAACCTAAAGAATAACTTATATGGAAAGGGGCTGCCGTCAAGCCATGCAAGCTCCCGAAGCTTCTAAAGTGATAACTGCAGCGGATTCGACTTCCGCCTCTGTAAGAACCCCACGGCTTAAAGTAATCGATATGGTAAGAGGGATTACGATTCTGCTCGTTGTAGTGGGACATGCCGGCCTAACGCCTGTGGTTCTAAATGATATGTTCCGGGACTTCCGGCTTCCGCTATTCTTCATCGTCTCCGGGTACCTGTTCAGCGCAGCCAAATATTTCGATAATTTCCGGGGACTGCTGCGTACCCGCATCCTTACCCTCGTTATTCCCTATCTATCCGCCGGACTCTTGTGCTACCTGCTCTGGTTGACCCTCCGCACGATCGAAACCAATCACAGCATGGATATTACCTGGTATGAACCCCTGCTGGCTATCGCTTACGGCACCTATTCCGGCGGTCTGCTTCTGAACATTCCCATCTGGTTCCTGACCTGCCTGTTCGCAGCCCAGATTATCTTCTGCCTCAGTATGCGTTATCTAAGCAAAATCCCGCTTATACTGCAGTTTGCCGCCATGCTAGCCTTAAGCCTATCCGGATATGCACTAAGCACTGTTGCTTATCTGCCCTGGAACATCGATGTCGCACTGGTCGCCCAGCTCTTCATGTTCATCGGTTACCAGCTTAAGCAATACCAGTTGCTCGGTAAGATCCGTATCTTCAACCTGGGTACCCTGGTGTTAATGGCCATTTTCCTCGCTGCTGCCTACTTCAACAGCTATGTAGACATGAACAACAGGGAGTACGGCAATCTGCTACTATTTTATATAGCCGGTATCGCTGGAAGTCTGCTCGCTATTAAAATGACCCAGTTCCTCTCCAGATCCAGATTCTTCGCCGCACTTCTCACCTACATTGGCCGGGAATCTCTCGCGATCCTGATCTTCCATTACGGAGTCTTCATCCTGCTCTTGAATTTCATGGAACGCTACGTCTATGACAGCTACCTGGGATGGTTCCCGACTGCGGTAATTGCTGTGGCGGGTTCGCTATTGCTCAGTATCGTGGTGAAGCGGGTACCGGGGCTTGGCTTTTTACTGGGGAGAGCAGGGCAGAAGGCTACCGCCAAGAAAAACTCTCTGGAGAGAGCGGCGGCTTCTTAACAAACTCATACAAATTACATACATTTGAATATCCTTAGCTGAGAACGCAAAAAAACGGAGGTACACTAAACCTCCGTTTCACTTCCCGTTAACTATCCTTTATGCTTCCAGTTCAAACAGTTTACGGGTGAGATGTTCCAGCAAATGATCAATCTCGTGAATCGCTTCATCTCTATATAGTAGGTTACGCTGATCCAGCAGATTATCAATAGTTCCGCGCAGACTCGCAATCTCCCGCTCAATCGCATCAGACTGGTAGAGACGCATCATCTCTGCAAGCGAGTGCTTGTGCTGATAGACCAGCTTGCTCCCTAGTGGTGTAACTTCAGAGATTCTGCGAACTGAACCGCTCTCGTACACATAGACCATGGTGAATCCACGATATATTCGATTCACTGTTCCGCTCCCCTTGTAGGTAACGAACAGCTTGCGGATAGCATTATTCAGATGCGCGTTCACAATGGTACAGGACAGGGCGCATACGTAGATGCTGCCTCTTTGCTGGAAGGATAAATGAACCTCTTCGCCTCCGGCTTCCTCCAGGACAACTTCCTGTTCTCCGCCGCCAAGAATCTTTACCCGGTGGCTGATGAAGCAGGTATCGGCGGTAAGCAGAAATTGCTTCATCTGAAATTCTGTCATTTGCAAAGTCGCATTCACATATTCTGTAGCCAGTCTCTGAGCCATGTCTATCCCTCAATTCTGTGTAACAGCCTTTAGCATGATTATACAATGAAGAGCAGTAGGCTTCTCATCAGAAAGAACAGGATATACGCCGATAATCCACCTTATATCGGGAGAAATGAATAAGAGCCAAGCATTACATATGTATTCCTCACTATTCTATGAGTAATACACGCTGATCCTAGCGATTGCGCATCACCCAGCTGCTCCCTAGGCTTCTGGGGAATCTTCCGGCTGAGGTTCACTTCCAGCATTTTCAATCTCAGAATCTGTTGAAGCCTCTTCTTCCGAGATTTGATTATACCGTTCAATAAGCTCCCATAGTTCATCCTTGCCTAGTCCTATCTCCGAAGAAAAGGAAATAAAATTATCCCCCGGCAGCACACCAAGCTCCTGTTTCATGATCTTGATATGTTTGGGCCAACGGGTCTTGGGAATCTTGTCGGCTTTGGTTGCTACTACGCATAAAGGTAAATCGTAATGCTTCAGCCAATCAAACATCATCTTGTCATTACCGGTAGGCGGATGACGGAGGTCTACAATGAGCAGAACAAGCTTCAGCGTGTCACGCTCAGCCAGATATTTCTCCACCATCTTGCCCCAAGAGGCACGCTGCGTCTTTGATACCTTTGCATAGCCGTAACCAGGAAAATCAACAAAGTACATGCTGTCATTCACAAGATAATAGTTCATATGCTGCGTCTTACCCGGTGTGGAGCTGGTACGGGCCAGATTCTTACGGTTAATCATACGGTTGATGAGGGAAGATTTCCCGACGTTGGAGCGCCCTGCCAGAGCAATCTCCGGCAAGGCGTCAACAGGGTATTGATCAGGGCCTACGGCGCTGATGATAAATTCGGCATTGTTTACTTTCATAGGACTTCCTTTCTAATGCACACTACTCTGCGCTTCACTGCTGATTTCGTTGTGGTGCTCGACAAGCGCATGCTTCAGTACCTGATCCATATGGGAGACCGGCACGAACTCCACATCGTTGCGGACGCTCTCGGGGATCTCTTTCAGGTCACGCTCGTTGTCCTTCGGCAGAAGGATTTTTTTGTAACCGGCCCGGTGGGCGGCTAGTGACTTCTCCTTCAATCCGCCAATCGGCAGAACCCGGCCGCGCAGCGTAATCTCGCCTGTCATTGCTACATCCTTGGAGACATAACGTTTCGTGAGTGCAGAGATCAGGGCTGTAGCAATAGTGATCCCTGCAGACGGGCCATCTTTGGGAATGGCACCTTCGGGAATATGAATGTGAATATCGTTCTTCTCATGAAAATCAGGTGCGAGTCCCAGCTCCTCGGCTTTGGAACGCGTATAGCTGAAGGCGGCCTGTGCCGATTCCTTCATCACATCGCCCAGCTGGCCGGTCAGAGTCAGCTTACCGGTTCCCTGAACTACCGTGACTTCGATCAGAAGTGTATCACCGCCAACCTCAGTCCAAGCAAGTCCGGTAACCGTACCGATCTGATCTTCGAGCTCCGCCATACCGTAGCGGTACTTCGAAGCACCCAGATAATCTTTGACCTCCGCCGGAAGAATACTCACTTGCTCCTTCTCACCGGATACAATCTGCTTCGCAGCTTTGCGGCACAGCGCTGCAATCTGTTGTTCCAGATTACGTACTCCGGATTCACGTGTATACTCACGGATAATTTTCAGCAAGGTATCATCTTCAATAGACAGCTGTGCATCCTCCAGACCGTGGTTATTGCGCTGCTTCGGCAATAGGTAGCGGCTGGCAATCTGCAGCTTCTCCAGTTCCGTATAACCGGGAATGTATAACATCTCCATCCGGTCCAGCAACGGCCGCGGAATGTTATGCACCGTATTAGCCGTAGTCACGAACATGACGTTCGACAGGTCAAACGGCAGCTCGACGAAGTGGTCACTGAATGTATTATTCTGTTCAGGGTCGAGTACCTCAAGCAGTGCCGCCGAGGGATCACCGCGGAAATCAGCCGCCATTTTATCAATCTCATCCAGAAGGAATACAGGATTGATGCTGCCTGCGGTCTTCATCCCTTGAATGATCCGGCCTGGCATTGCTCCGACATAAGTTCGTCTATGGCCCCGGATCTCGGCTTCATCACGTACACCACCCAATGAAATACGCACAAATTTCCGGTTCAGCGAACGGGCGATGGAACGCGCGAGCGAGGTTTTACCTACACCCGGAGGACCTACGAGACAGAGAATCGGGCCCTTCAGCTTCTTGACCAGCTTCTGGACAGCCAGATACTCCAGTACACGCTCTTTCGGCTTCTCCAGACCATAGTGGTCCTCATCCAGCACCTGCTCCGCCTTCAGAATATCAAGGTCATCTTCCGTAGACTCACTCCACGGCAGACTTAGCAGCATATCGACATAATTGCGGATCACGCCGCCTTCAGCCGAGCTTGCCGGCATTTTCTCGAGCCGGTCAATCTCCTTCTCAATCTTTTCCTTCACGCGTTCAGGTAATTGCATCTCTTCCATCTGATTACGCAATTCTTCGGCTTCACCAGCCCGGCCTTCTTTCTCACCAAGCTCCTTCTGGATCGCTTTCATTTGCTCGCGAAGATAATATTCCTTCTGTGTCTTCTCCATCTGCTTCTTTACCCGCTGATTGATCTTGCGTTCCAGCTCCAGCACTTCGCGCTCATTGTTGAGGATATCCAGCAGCTTCTCCAGACGTTTGCTGACATCAATCGTCTCCAGGATTTCCTGCTTATCTTTTATCTTCAGCGCCAAGTGGCTCGTAATGACGTCAGCAAGCCGACCGGGTTCTTCGATATCGGAGACAGCAGCCAGTGTTTCCGGGGTGACTTTTTTGGAGAGAGTGATGTAATGCTCGAACTGGTTCAGCACGGTGCGCATCAAGGCATCACTCTGCTGGTCCACATCCTCTTCCTCCGGAAGCACGCGGGCCATGACCTCATAATACTCCTCATTATCCGTATAGTTAATAATTTCGGCGCGCTCTACACCCTCAACCAGCACACGGATCGTACCGTTAGGAAGCTTCAGCATCTGCCGCACATTAGCGACAGTACCCACCCGAAAAATATCTTCTTGTCCCGGCTCCTCAATATTCACTTCTGACTGTGAGCAGAGGAGAATCAGGTTATCTTCAACCATAGCTTTTTCCAGCGCCCGAACTGACTTCTCGCGTCCCACATCCAAGTGAAGAACCATGCTGGGATATACAAGAAGACCTCTAAGCGGTAATAAAGGAAAACGACGACCTTTGGCTTTGCTTTGTATCATCGCTTTCGCACCTCCCATGGTTCTCAAGTAGTGTCATATATTTCATTCTAACAAATACGGCATCAAAACACCAACTAGACGCACATTCCCGTAGCCCTCAGCCCTTACATCGCGCACTGCCAGACCTGGTTTATTATTCACTACATCTACCCTGAATATGTCCGCCCTCTCCTAATGCAAAAAGCAGGCCCCTGACACACATCGCTTCGTGTGAAAAAGGCCTGCTGGATGGCTCCGGCGATCTACTAGGACCGACCAACGTCTGGCTTCCCTTTTATACTGAGGATCAGCCCTTTGGACCGTCACCACTGGCATCTGCTTTTAACATGGATGGTGAGGCAGAGAATGTCTCCCCGGAGACTGCCGGCAGGCGTACATCCGCAGTGTCAGCCCCGAACAGGTGACGAAAAACTTCTTCAACGGTTTCCATTGGAATCACCCGCAGGGGTGCCAGATCAGCAAACAGCGACTGCCAGTTCTCTTTGGGAATCAGCACCGTGGTAGCCCCCGCCTGAAAAGCTGCTTCAACCTTGGCAATCACTCCGCCTACGGGCTTTACCCGCCCATGAATACCGATCTCTCCGGTAATAGCGACTTTATTGTCCACCGGCAGGTGCCTGATCGCAGAAACAATGGCCACCGCCATGGCCACCCCGGCAGAAGGGCCGTCGATCGGTGTTCCTCCAGGGAAATTCACATGAAGATCATAACGGTCAGGCTCCAGATTCATCATCCGGAGAACCGTCAGCACATTATCCACGGAGCCTTTGGCCATGCTTTTGCGCCGAATGGTTCTTGAACCGCCCCGGGTTTCTTCTTCGTCAACCACTCCAGTAACGTTAATTCTTCCCTGGCCGTTCTTGGCTGGCGCTGCGGATACCTCAATCTCTAGCAATGTGCCCATCCCTGGTCCGTATACAGCAAGCCCATTGACCAATCCAATCTGAGGCGAAGACGGAATCTTCCTTTCAGTACGCATAGGCAGCTGACTGCTGCTGGCTACCCATTCCACTTCTGCCGCACTCAGCGTATCCCGGCCTTCCGTTAATGCAAGTCCAGCAGCCAGTTGGATCATATTAACCGCTTCGCGTCCATTCGTGGCATATTGCTGTACTACCTCAATGGCTTCGGGACTTGGCTTCAGGCCGATCTTCTGGATCGCATCGCGACCAATAACAGCAATCTCTTCCGGCAGAAGCGGGCGGAAGTAGATCTCCATGCAGCGGGAACGCAGCGCTGGTGAAATTTCATCCGGTGATCGGGTTGTAGCACCTACCAACCGGAAATCGGCAGGCAGGCCATTTTGAAAAATATCATGGATATACGCAGGCGTATTATTGTCTTCGGAGTTGTAATAAGCACTCTCCAGCAGCACCTTGCGGTCCTCCAGCACCTTAAGCAGCTTGTTCATCTGAATCGGATGAAGCTCACCGATCTCATCCAGGAACAGGATCCCGCCATGCGCTTTGGTTACTGCACCCGGCTTCGGCTGTGGCACACCGGCCACCCCCATAGCTCCGGCTCCTTGATAAATGGGATCATGCACCGAACCAATAAGCGGATCAGCAATCCCACGCTCATCAAAACGGGCAGTCGTAGCATCAATTTCTGTGAATTTCGCATCACTTTTAAAGGGCGAGAGCGCATTTTTCTTCGCTTCCTCCATAACCACACGCGCAGCGGCAGTCTTGCCGACGCCCGGTGGTCCATAAATGATAACATGCTGCGGATTGGCACTGCATAGTGCAGCCTTCAATGCGCGCAGCCCATCCTTCTGCCCGACAATATCTCCAATGGAGGCTGGCCGGGTTTTCTCTGATAGCGGCTTGGTGAGGGAAATCATCCGCATTTTGCGCAGCTTGTCGAGCTCCTTACGCGATTCGCGGTCCACCGCCGTTTTATTGGTCTTCTGTCCCCGCAGCAGATTCCAAAAATAAACACCGATGACCAGCGCGAAAAAGAGCTGCACAATCATCAGCAATATACTTAATTCCATAGGTCATCCTCCTGTTCGCCATAGTCTACCTGTCCTGTATTTGGCTACTACTAGGTAGTATAGCCTTTTCGTTCATTCATAAACGCCCATGCGAGGGATTTATGGATGAACTGAAATAAACTGGCTTCTTAGGAAGACTGTACGCAGTACCATAGTTGCTGGATATACGCATGAAATGAGTCTGATGTGAGCGTGATGATGTAGCTTAGCCTTTGTAGAAATTCTGTATTTAGGATTGGAGCAATCTGGTTGAGATGTGTGGTTGAGATGTGTAGTTGAGATGTGTGGTTGAGATGTGCAGGGGTGCTCTGCGATTGGTTGAGCTAGCGTGCTGAGCTAGCGTGCTGAGCTAGCGTGTTGAAATTTGCATGTTGAAGTATACAGTTGAACTGTGCCAGGGAGGGTGAGCTATGCTAGACACTCGATCTATGCTTGCTGAACTGGCGGGAGCGTGAATTCTATGCTTATCTTTTATCATTTAGAGGGAAATCCACCCTGTAATTCAGTTGATCCCCTTAAACTTGAGCGAATAGAGGGATTTATACCCTGTAACTTCTTAATAATATTCTAAAACCGAGCTTTCTTAGAGATTAGGGGGCGTAATTCCCCCTAATGGCCGAAAAACACTCAATTCAGCTAATTTATAGGGGGAAAATCCCTTTATTCTACTCTTTTCAGCGCATAGATATATTTCTTTCAGCGCATAGAACTACTCATTTCAGAGCATAGATTTTCAGTAATCAACAATACTTTTGGGCTTGGGCTTGACTTATCTCAGTCCCAATAATCTAGAACGTTACGTGCCAGCTCATATCGCACCTTTCGGATTCCAGCTCCACGAGTGACCGGATTCAGCCAGCCTTTTTCGCACAGCCTGTTAAGTGTAATCCGCACCGTTTTGGGGTCCAATGTAAAATATTGAGCAACATCCCGTGGGCGGACTGAACCCGAGTGACGAATCACAAACCGGATTATTTCCCTCTCGGCAAGCAAAGCTTTATTGACTGGTACAGCCGAGGTAATATATCTGCTTAGCACCATGCGCAACAAGGTAATGCACAACTCAGAATGCCGCTCAACATCATCGTAGGCAAAAGACAGCACCTGATAACCCATGGCACATAGAAAAGTCTCCCGATTCAATTCATTGCTGTACTTGTGCCTATCCATCTCTTTGACATGGGATGTGTATCCTTTGATCTCAAAAAGTAATTTCACCGGCCCCGGCAGAAAGGCGAAGTCGGCAAAATAAGATCGCCCTCGCCAATCCATAACCTCGTATTCCGGATGCAGGTCACAGAAATTGCCGCGAAGTGGCCACCAAACATTCTGCAAAATAATCCTTCTGCGTGTTGGTGCCCTCTCTCCAGTCTTCCTTTACGTTCCCCGGAACGGCAAGAAAGATGATACCGAATAAACTCCTCATGCACTCTCTCAAAATCTCTACCTGCGTTCACATTACCCCTCCTCAAAAATAAAAACGCCCCATCGCACCACCGGATGATCCGGAGGAGGATGGGACGTTCTACGTCACCTGCTTATATTCATTGCATAATAAAAGGACTCAACTTATAAGTTCGGTTGTGGAGCCAGTCCTGCTGCATGCTTACGTCCTGGAATTTCGCCGGTTTGTTCAAAATGAACAACAATGGCGTCGATTTCCTTCTTGAGCTCCGAAACCAGCTCCGCTTCAGGAACCTTGCGAATCATCTGGCCATAGCGGAACAGCAGACCTTCTCCGCGCGCACCCGCAATCCCGATATCTGCCTCCCGGGCTTCACCTGGACCGTTCACTGCACATCCCAGCACGGATACCTTGATCGGCACTTTGAGCTTTGAGATATACTCTTCCACTTCATTGGCGATGGAGAAAAGATCAATGTCCAGGCGGCCGCAGGTTGGGCAGGAAATCAGTGTCGGAGCGTTGGAGATCAGTCCGAAGGTCTTGAGCAACTCCCGTGCCACCTTAACTTCTTCGACCGGATCGGCACTGAGCGAGATACGCACAGTGTTACCGATGCCCATGGAGAGCAGCGCGCCGATCCCCGCAGAGCTCTTCACAGTGCCGGCAAACAACGTGCCCGACTCCGTAATCCCAAGATGGAGCGGGTATGGAATTACCTCTGCTGCTTGTCGGTAAGCTTCTATCGCCATTGGTACATCGGAGGCTTTGAGGGATACGATAATATCATGGAAATCGAGTTCTTCCAGAATACCGATATGATACAATGCACTCTCTACCATCGCTTCAGGAGTCGGATAGCCGTATTTCTCCAGCAGATGATTCTCCAGTGAACCTGCATTGACACCGATGCGGATCGGAATACCTTTGTCTTTACAAGCCTTAACTACAGCTTCGACTTTGTCACGTCGGCCTATGTTTCCCGGATTAATACGGACCTTGTCGATACCGTTCTCAATCGCAAGCAAGGCCAGCTTATAGTTGAAGTGAATATCTGCTACCAGCGGGATATGAATCCGTTGCTTGATCTCCTTGATGGCAGCCGCAGCTTCTTCATTATTGACCGTCACGCGCACAAGCTGACAACCTGCTTCCTCCAGCCGCAGAATCTCGGCTACAGTCGCTTCGACATCAGCTGTTTTGGTTGTACACATGCTTTGAATAGCTACCTCGTTGTTTCCCCCAATAATTACTCCGCCAACATTGACGGGACGGGTCTGGTGTCTCAAGAACATGGTTTTCTCCCCCATAACGATCAAAGCTCCACCCTCCCTGCGCCATATAGGCGGTTGTAAGGTGGAGACAATGACATGTATTATAAATCACTTATATGGCTAAGGAAACCGCTTAGGCGCTTTCCTCTTTTTTCTTGTCTTTCTTCAGGCTCAGCTCAGGCAGCGACTTTTCTTGTACGACCTGCTCTGTAATGACACAATCTTTGATATCATCCCGTGAAGGAACCTCATACATTACATCAAGCATAATGCTCTCAATAATGGCACGCAGTCCACGCGCTCCCGTGTTGCGTTTGATCGCTTCCTTGGCGATTGCTTCCAGAGCGAGCGGTTCAAACTTGAGTGCTACGTTGTCCATTTCCAGGAGCTTGATATACTGCTTGGTGAGGGCATTCTTCGGTTCGGACAAAATGCGAACCAGCGTGTTCTCATCAAGGGGTTCCAGAGTCGAGATCACCGGCAAACGGCCGACAAACTCAGGAATGAGACCGAACTTGAGCAGGTCTTCCGGCAATACCATCGACAGATATTCGCCTGCTTTCAGATCTTTCTGCCCTTCAACCGCTGCGTTGAAGCCGATGACTTTTTTACCGATACGGCGTTTGATCATTTGTTCCAGACCGTCAAAAGCACCGCCAACGATGAACAGAATGTTCGTAGTATCGATCTGGATAAATTCCTGATGCGGATGCTTGCGCCCGCCCTGTGGTGGAACAGAAGCAACAGTACCTTCAAGAATCTTCAGCAATGCCTGCTGTACACCTTCACCGGAAACGTCACGGGTAATGGACGGATTCTCAGATTTACGTGCTACTTTATCAATTTCATCGATATAGATAATACCGCGTTCCGCTTTTTCCACATCGTAATCTGCAGCCTGAATCAGCTTTAGCAGGATATTCTCGACATCCTCACCAACATAACCCGCTTCCGTAAGAGAGGTGGCATCTGCAATAGCAAAAGGAACGTTAATAATCTTAGCCATAGTCTGAGCCAAAAGTGTCTTACCGGAACCTGTTGGACCCAGAAGCAGAATATTGCTCTTCGTCAGTTCAACATCTTCGATCTTACTCTGGCTATTGACACGTTTGTAGTGATTATACACGGCAACAGAGAGTGATTTTTTCGCTTGCTCCTGACCAATGACGTACTGATCAAGAATGTCACGGATTTCCTTCGGTTTCGGAATATCCTTCAGATCCAGCTCTTCCTCATGGCCGAGCTCCTCCTCCACGATTTCCGTGCATAGCTCGATGCATTCATCACATATATAAACGCCAGGTCCTGCTACAAGCTTGCGAACCTGCTCTTGAGATTTGCCGCAAAAAGAACATTTCAATTGCCCTTTTTCATCATTAAATTTAAACATCTAACCACCCCTTTAAGATTTGATCGGTGAAGAGAGCACCTGGTCAATAAGCCCGTATTCCTTCGCTTCTTCCGCGGTCATAAAATTGTCGCGGTCTGTATCCCGTTCGATTTTTTCAAGGGGTTGACCTGTGCGATCCACATATATTTGATTCAATTTCTGTCTCGTTTTGAGAATCCAGTCGGTATGAATCCAGATATCGGATGCCTGCCCTTGAACGCCGCCGAGCGGTTGGTGAATCATTACTTCGCTGTTAGTCAGCGCGAATCTTTTGCCTGGAGCCCCTGCAGTAAGCAACAGCGATCCCATACTTGCCGCCATGCCCACGCAGATCGTCGAGACATCCGGTTTGATGTATTGCATCGTATCATATATACCCATGCCGGCTGTCACAGAACCACCGGGCGAGTTGAGGTACAGGTGAATGTCTTTTTCGGGGTCGTCTGCTGCCAGGAACAGCAATTGGGCAATGACCAGATTGGCGACATCATCGTCAATCGCACTGCTCAGGAAAATGATGCGGTCCTTCAGCAATCTGGAATAGATATCGTATGACCGTTCTCCCCGACTTGTTGATTCTACAACCATTGGTACCAGACTCATGCCACCAACCTCTTTTCTCTGTACAGATTAGTCTTTCCGTTTCAAAAATATTTTAACACGTTCAAGGCGCTATGTCATTTTTTCACTGTGGCAGATATCGCATTGTTCATGTGCATGCCATTATAGCGCAAATCCCATGAGAATGCCAATTCCTGACTGTGATTATGTATAAGATATATACCTCCACCGATAAAAATAAGACACGTAACAGACATTACGTGCCTTATCTATGTTTATGGAGGCCGCCTTGCTTGGCCGTTCTAGTTGGATTGCAGCCCTCAAAAATGATTACTCAGCGCTAGCTTCTTCTTTAGCTTCTTCAGCTACAGCCGGAGCTTCAACTTCTACACTGTTCTCCACGAGGAAATCAATAGTCTTGCGCAGCGAAATCTCATCGTTCAGGCTGCTCAGTGAACCATTGGCCGCAAGAATGCTGCGGATTTCTTCAGGAGTACGTTTGAAGGATTCAGCCATGGTAGCGAGTTCTGCTGTAACTTCTTCTTCAGAAACTTCAATATTTTCGGTCTTGGCAATTACTTCAAGAACCAGATTGTTGCGCACACGTTTTTCGGCGTCGCCCTTCATCTGAAGCTCGAGATCTTCACGAGTCTGGCCGGAGAAGCTTAGGAACATGTCCATGTTCATGCCTTGCTGACGAAGACGGTTATCGAAATCGCGAACCATGTTCGCTACTTCACTTGCGATCATTGCGTCAGGAATTTCAACATCAGCATTGGCTGCTGCTGCGTCAACTACTGCAGTTTCACGAACGCCTTTGAGTTCTTCCTGTTTGCGGGATTCCAGCTGTGCCTTCAAATCCGCCTTGTATTCTTCAAGAGTATCAAATTCACTTACATCCTTAGCGAATTCATCGTCCAGAGCAGGAAGCTCTTTGCGTTTGATTTCATGCAGCTTCACTTTGAATACTGCTGCTTTGCCAGCAAGGTTCTCAGCGTGGTAAGCCTCAGGGAATGTTACTTCAACATCTTTGAAGTCCCCAGTAGACATGCCTACTACTTGTTCTTCAAATCCTGGAATGAAGGAATTGCTTCCCAGTTCCAGCGAATGACGCTCAGCTTTGCCGCCTTCGAATGGCACGCCATCTACAGATCCGTCAAAGTCGATCACTGTGATGTCGCCGTTAGCTGCTGGTGCATCTTCAACAACAACAAGCTCAGCATGACGTTCTTGCAGACGTTTAAGTTCAGCATCCAGCTCTTCATCAGTAACTTCAGCCTTCTGTACTGGAACTTCTACGCCTTTGTACTGACCCAGAGTTACTTCTGGTTTAACAGTAACTTTTGCTTTGAAAATGAACGGCTGGCCTTTGGCGAATTGCTCGATATCCACTTCAGGACGGTCTACAGGGAAGATATCGGTTTCTTCAACCGCTTCACCATAAGCTTCAGGAAGAAGAATGTCGATAGCATCTTGATAAAGGCTTTCTACACCAAAACGGGATTCAAAAATTGGCCGCGGTACTTTACCTTTACGGAAACCAGGTACGTTCGCTTTCTTAACTACTTTATTAAAAGCTTTGTCGAGTGCTGCAGCTACACGTTCTGCTTCTACTTCGACTTCAAGAACTCCAAGGTTCTTCTCTATTTTTTCCCAGGTTGCTTTCATATTATACTTTTCCCTCCAAAAATAGGTTACATGTTTTCTTAAAAATAATCACGCAATTCACGCACAGAATAACCATTATATTATATACAACATTACTCTATTTATCAAGTAGAGAACTCTTTACAAATCCTTTGAGAGAGCGGTATGCCCCTTCGAATTGAAAGCGCATGCTGCCTGTGATCCCGTACATGGCCCGTGTTTCTTCCTCCTGGCGGGTTCCGTTCAAGCTCTCGGACACCATCTGATGGAGCGCACCTGCCCAAATGTCGAGCTGAGCGTCCTCCCCCATGAGCAGTTTAAGGTATTCCTCTGAGCCATAAATCGACATCATGAACTGGCCCCACAGTTCTTGTGCAAAATAATACAGTGTCGGCTCATGCACCTCAGCTTGCTCAGCAACCCGTTCAAGCACCTGGCTCACCTCCGGCGGGAACTCTTCATTAGACAGAGGCACCGTATCGATCTCAACATAGGACATTTCACCTGAGCGCGGCAACCCGACAGTACCTTGTGCTCCTCGTCGTCGCAGTGTTTGCAAAGCCCTGAACTGCAGCAACGGATGAACCGCCGTCTGCTCCAGCCAACTGATCAGCGAATCATCAATGTGACTGCCCTCCAGATAAGACAACTGCTCCAGCGCAAGGATCGTCGACTCCGACAAAGGCTCGTGCATTATCTTCTGCAGGAGTTTGTTAGGATAATCCGCATCTTCTTCGAGTTTGGATTTTGCCAGAATGCGGGCCATGTCTTCTTCCTTCAGATCCTGCTCACCGGCCGAAAGCTCTGTGTGCTCATCTCCGTTCTGTGCTGCATAGGGGAAGGCCGCCTCCAGCCATTCCAAAAGCGACTGCCATTCTTCGTAGTGCCGCTCTTCCTGTCCCTGGCATTGCAGTAGAAACCTCAGCAGTTCCATCGCTTCCCCGTAACGTTCACTCTCCAGCATTACCGTCAACTGGATCTGATAATAATCCAATGTCTTCGGAAACAGCACGATATTCTCTTTGGCGGGGGAATTCGAATGATTAATGAGGGCACCTCCTTTTCTCCGAACCATGATCATTTGTAGATTATAGCATATCCCACTGCGGTTTCAAAAAAACAAGTTGAAAAAGTTATCTATATATGATAACATAATTTTTGCTTGCTTTTCAGTATTATCTCATGTCCCGGTAGCTCAGCCGGATAGAGCATGCGCCTTCTAAGCGCACGGTCGGGGGTTCGAATCCCTTCCGGGACGTCATACAACAGCCTCCCTTCGGGGAGGCTGTTTGTGCGTCCAGGGGATGAGAACCCGGAGACGGGTTCGTTGGAGCATACGCTTCGGGAGCATACGCTTCGCAATCAGCCGGGTTTTGGCTGTATCCCTTCCGGGACGTCATACAACAGCCTTCCTTCGGGGAGGCTGTTTGTGCGTCCAGGAGATGAGAACCCGGAGACGGGTTCGTTGGAGCATTGGAGCATACGCTTCGGGAGCATACGCTTCGCAATCAGCCGGGTTTCGGCTGTATCCCTTCCGGGACGTCATACAACAGCCTCCCTTCGGGGAGGCTGTTTGTGCGTCCATAACATAGTAAATGGGAGAGATTCCGGAGTGAAATTCATACTACCCCGTATGGCGAGCAAAAACGGATCCCCTCCTTAACCCAGGCTGGCATCCGTTTCTGTATAATATAAAGATCTTCAGCTACTTAGCGTCCCCGGCGGCGTCCGAGCCACAGCGGGAACCGGAAAATGAAATTAATCAACAGCACCACAAACACAAGCACGGCTGCAGACTTGTCGGCGATCTGCCGTGCATCCTCAACAATAGCCTCTGACTGTACATACCACAGATGAACAGCCAGTGTCTCGCCTGGTGAGAACAGATTGAAATCCCACATTTCCCCGGAAGTGCTGAGGCCCGCAGTCAGAATAATAACTGCAGACTCCCCGAAGGCGCGTCCTGCCACCAGGCAGACGCCGGTCACAATTGCCGGCATAGCTACCGGCAGCACTACCTTACGGATGACATGGAACTTAGTCATTCCGAGGGCGTAGCCGGCTTCACGGATCTCTCCTGGAACAGAGCGAACCGCTTCCTCCGTAACACGGGCCAGCATCGGCAGATTAAGCAGCGCCAAGCTGACGCCACCGCCGAGAATGGTCAGTCCGACATCGAAGTATTCGGCAAAAACTGCAAGACCCAGCAGCCCGAATACAATTGAAGGCACCGAGGATAGCGACTCCACGCAGATACGCAGTGCACCGGTGAACCGGTTATCCGGCGCATATTCTGCCATATAGATCCCGGCACCGATACCAATCGGAATAGAAATCAGCAGCGAGATGAACAGAATATAGAAGGAGTTGAATAAAACCGGTCCAATACCGCCTCCGGCATCGATTTCTTCCGGCTGCTTGATGAGGAAGTCTGGTCTAAGCGAAGGCAGGCCTTTGCTCAGTATGGTGAAGAGCAGCCAGAAAATCAGCAGCATGACCAGAGCGCCCAGTGTGTAAAAGGCAATAGTGGCGATTTTGTTGTTCCGTTGCGAACGGGCCGAATGGCGTGTTCGGGTGAAATTCATGCTGCATCCCTCCTGTTACGGCCTAAAATCCGGATGATAAGGATCAGCACAAACGAAATCAACAGCAGGAGAAATGCCATCATATGAAGCGCATAGTTCCAGGTGGAGTCAAATTCCACATTGGAGATCTGCATCACGATGTTACTGGTCAGTACGGATGAAGGGGTGAACAGGGTTTTGGCCAGCTGCGGCGTGTTGCCGATTACCATCACAACCGCCATCGTCTCTCCGACCGCGCGGGTCATGCCCAGAATAATTGCCGAGATAATCCCTCTGCTGGCTGCAGGCAGAACTACACGCATAATCACCTGCAGGCGGGTGGAGCCGAGGGCGTAAGCTGCATCCCGGTATTTGCCGGGAACAGCAATGATTGCATCATCACTGATCCGGCAAATGGTCGGTAGCACCATCAGGGCAAGGACAAGTGCAGCGGCAAGCAGACCGTCTCCCAGTCCTTCACCGCTGACTCTGCGCAGAAAAGGTAACAGCACGGTAAGCCCCAGATATCCATATACAATAGAAGGAATCCCTACAAGCAAATCCAGTACCGGCCGGATGAAGCTCTTGAGCCATTTCGGAGCAATCTCCGCACACAGCACAGCCATTCCAACCGAGATAGGCACCGCAATGAGCAGTGTCAATGCCGTCAGTGATAATGTATTTACAATAAAGGCAGCGGCGCCAAAGGCTTCCTCTTCCGGGCTCCAATTGAATGAGAAGAAGAACTCAAGCGGCGAGAGATGAGCGAACAGAAGCAGCGCCGTTTTGCCGATGAATACAATGACAAGTCCGAGCACCAGACAAAGTGCAAGGATACTGAATAAAAAATAATAACGGAACATGGTGTTGCTGAATAAATGCCTGTTGTGGCGTTTGGTGCTTAAGCCGCCTTCTGAAAGACTGCTATTCTGTGCCCGCGATGCCAGGTCCTGGACCGGTGCCCCCATACTTTCCCTCCTGTAAGCGGCCACCCCCGCATATACTCCGGAGCTGGCCGCTGTTACCGTTCAATATATATTGATATTTGTAAAGACTTACGATTAGCCCTTCATTGCGGAAATCGGAATGAATTTAAGCTTCTTCAGGGAACCATTCTGGAACTTTTTACTTTGTACATAATCAATAAATTCTTTGGTTGCGCCGGTAGGCTGGCCTTTGGTCATATAATATCCGTAAGCCCAGATCTTGTACGAACCATTGATGACATTATCCGAAGTTGCTGCTACACCATTGAACTTCACAGCTTTGATGTCGCTGCCGCTAACATAGACAAGGTCGATGTAACCGATGGCGTTAGGAGTTGTAGCCACAGCTGTTTTCATGTCGCCGCTTGATCCGGTTTCTTTGTAGTTTTTCTCTTTTTTCGTAATATCTCCGCCAGCCAATGCTTTAGCCTGATAGTTAACACGTGTACCGGAACCGAAGGCACGGGTAACTACCACAATGTTGGCATCCGAACCGCCGACCTCTTTCCAGTTCGTGATTTTGCCGGAGAAAATACCTTGCAGTTGCTCGGTGGTGAGGTTGTCTACACCCACATTTTTGTTAACAATAGTGGCAAAAGGGATCACTGCTACTTTGTTGGCTACTTGTCCGTCAAAAGCTTTGAAGCCCGGTACGTCCATGCTTGCATCCCAGTCGCATGCGCCGATGTCAGCAATGCCCTTCTTTACGGCTTGCGGACCAGTGACGGAACCTTTACCGGAAGCAGCGATCTTGACTTTTGGATGCAGCTTCTGGAATTCCTTAGCTGCCTGCAATGTCAGCGGAAGCAATGCGGTCGATCCGTTGACGGTGATTTTTCCCTTAAGTGAATCTGCAGCGGCCGCAATTCCGGCAAAAGATGCAGTTACCGCGATAACTGCGGTCAAAGCTGTGACTGTTAATTTTTTAAAAACCTTCATGAACAATTTCTCCTCTCGGCGTTTGCGCCGTTATATGATGTGGGTGTTGCCTTAGTCGTTTATTTGGAGAGCTGGATCGCTTTGCCGTTCTGAATCAGAAGCACTTTACCATCGCTGACAACCGCAAGCTTGCTGCCGTCTTTGGATACGGCTACTTCAGAAACATCTTCAGCAGTGTGGAATAGAACTGTCTTGCTGCCATTCGCATCAATGGAATAGATAGATGTGCTTCCGTCTGCTGCCGTACCGGAGACGATCAGGCCACTCGCTACGCCGGTAGACCACGAAGCTTCCACATCAAGAGCGATGTTTGTAATTGTACCGTCAACTCCGATAGACTTCAGGGTATTGGCTGCATTGCCATCCGGATCCGCGCTCAGGTACACTACTCCGCCGTTAGCCAGAATTTCCGGATACAGTTTATTATCCAGTGCAGTAGTCAGAGCTACAGGCTTCGCATCTTTAGTAGTGAGGTCCAGCTTATACAGCTGTTCGCCGGCTTTGCTGTAATCTACAGTAAGCGAATCTTCGGTGCTGTCGGTATCATTCTTGGCGACCCCGGTTACGTTAACAATGTAGACAACGCTTTTGGCATCCGATGACAGACGCAGTTCCGATTTGTTCTCTACTTTATCTTCAAGCAGAGTTTTGACGGTTCCTGTATCTACTGACATTTGAGCAATCTTCTCCTGCTTATCGCCTTGAATGAAGTAGAGGGTCTTGCCATCTTGAGACCAGACCAGATCCGTCTTCACGCTGGTGTCGGTCCCAAGTGAGGATATCGCTCCGCTAACAAGATTGATCAGCTTCAGTTGGCCTGTCTCATCGGTGAAGGCACCCCAGTTCTGATCAGCAGAAACTGCGAAATCCAGTGCGCTATCATTAGAAGAGAAAACCTCATAGTCGCCAGGGAAAGTACGGAATTTGAACAGCTGTGCTGTATCGGAATCGCTTTTATCCGCAATAATACTTCCGTCAGCACTAAAGTGCAGAGTATCGAATTGGCCTTCCGGACGGGCAAAGCTCAGGATCGTGTGGTCATCAGCCTGCAGTTCTCCGCCAAGCGCAGTAACCAGCTTAGTCAGTTCTACATAGGCTTTACCGTTATAGATAACAGGAGCTACGGTGAATTGCTGTGCCGCACCATCTACTTGATAGCTTTTTGCACCTGCCTGAATTACTACATTATGTAACCCCTTGCTGTCATTCAGTTCAAAACCGCTGCTGCCCAAGATCAGCTTGGCGCCAAGCTCTCCTGCCACTTGACTTAGCGAATACAGCTTATACCCGCCCTTATCAATGGTGCTGAGGGTCACCGGCGTTCCGTTCACAGTCCAGGTTGTACTGCCTGCCTTGACTGCTGCGGTTGTGACGGCGGCAGCATTAGCACTGCTGCTTGTTGCCAAAATACTTCCCGCTCCTCCTGCTACGAGAAGTGTTGAAGCCAAAGCCGCGCTGAACCATTTACTATTTCTCAATTAGATTCACCCTTTTCCTATAGGTAACTGCTAATGTTATTTTCATCTACGAGTGTCAATTCTGTTCGAGAGGAATGTTATGGAAATATTAACTGGGCAAAGTAAAAAGAATTAACGGCATCAAACCTGCGAATTTTTACATAAAATAAGACCGCCCCTGAATATTCAAGGCCGGTCTTTAGATAAAATTCCGGTGAATTAGGTTAATTCTCAATCCATGTTACGATAATTTCGGCAGTGCCGGGATCCGAAGCAGAACTGGTACCAATAATAGAATAAGAGTAGGCATTGGGAACCTTGCCATTAATAATCAAGTTATTGCTGTCCACAATCTGTGTCCCGCGCTTCAGCGCTTTGTCACTCACATATTTTTGGTAGGTGCTGCCAAGCTCGTCCATACTTTCCTGCGTTTCGTAGATCAGCATGGAGGACTTTTTCCCGTGTGCCGTCTCACCCTCTGTAAAGGTAATGCCCGCACCGGCTGGAATCGGCAAATCCCCGGGAAGATACTGCGGCTGGTCTACACTTTCTTCTGCCAGAGTGCGGAAATGCCCTCCGTAAGCTCCACTTCCCCCATTGCTGCACGCGCCAAGCACTGTGGCTGCTGCCAGCACCAGCAAGGGTAGCACACCTTTTATGTAAACCATCTTCCAACCCCTCCTGTATGGACTATAGGATTAGCACCTATACTCATACCCATAATTACCCTGTACTTCCACAGGTTAAAACCAAGTATCGGCTTACCTGATAATGTTTTTCCAAAAAAGAAATTTACTTCAGCAACGGATTGATCTAGAATAATGAGTGAGTACTCACTCATATCTTTGGAATCGAGGAGATTATCATGAACCAAGTGAATCCTGTGATTGCTGTCACTCATGTTCACCGGGCATTCGGCAGTAAAGAGGTACTGAAAGATATTTCACTCCAGGTGAAGCAGGCAGAAACCTTTGGCATTCTTGGGCCTTCCGGCTCGGGTAAAACCACTCTCGTGAAGCTACTGACCGGCATCGATGAAGTTAACTCAGGAGAGGTGAAGGTGCTGGGTACCCGTGTCCCCCAACTCTCATTACTGCAGCAAATCGGATATATGGCACAATCGGATGCACTCTACACCGAGCTTAGTGCCAAAGAAAACCTGGAGTTCTTCGCATCCCTGTACGGGCTTAAAGGCGGAAACCGTACCCGGCGTATCGCTGATGTGATGGAGATTGTTAACCTGCAGGAGCATTTGCGTAAACGTGTGGATCAATATTCGGGTGGAATGAAACGGCGTCTGTCGCTGGCTATCGCCCTGTTACACGAACCGCCGCTACTCATTCTTGATGAGCCTACTGTGGGCATCGATCCGGTTCTGCGCCAGTCCATCTGGAAAGAGCTGCGGGAACTGAACGGAAAAGGAACCTCCATTGTGCTGACCACCCATGTGATGGACGAAGCGGAAAAGTGTGACCGGCTGGCGATGATCCGGGACGGACAACTGCTGGCTGTGGATACGCCGGAGGGACTGCTGCAATCTGCCGGAGCCGCTTCGATGGAAGAAGCTTTTCTATATTATGGAGGTGTCCGGCGATGAGAGTACGTGCAATTACCCTGCGAATCCTGCAACAATTCATTCATGATAAAAGAACCATGGCGCTCATGTTCATCGCCCCGCTTCTGGTGCTCAGCCTGATGAGCCTAGTATTCAATGGAGAGGCCTATGAGCCGAAAATCGGTGTCTCCGGCGCTGCCATCCCTTTCACCAGCGCACTGGAATCACAAAACGCCACGGTTATAGCCTACAAGTCAGCAGACCTCGGTAAAGCGGACCTTCAGGAAAGTAAGCTGGATGCCCTAATTACTCTAAGTGGAACGACACCCGAAGTTATGCTTGAGGGGAGCAATCCAACCGCAAACCGTGCGGTGTTAATGGCTTTAACTGCAGCTATACAGAATCTCAACCCGGCTGCTGCCGGACAGAGCCAGGTGCACCCCCAGATCAGCTATTTGTTCGGTGCGGAGGATATGAAGACCATCGACCGCTTTGGTCCGATAATGATCGGTGTCTTTATCTTTTTCTTCGTCTTCCTGATTGCCGGTGTCTCCTTCCTGCGGGAACGGACTACCGGAACACTGGAGCGTCTGCTCTCCACCCCGCTGAAGCGCTGGGAGATTGTACTTGGTTATGTCTGCGGCTTCGGTATATTCACTGTATTCCAGGCGCTGCTCATCTCCTGGTTCTCCATCCAGGTACTCGGCATTATGATGGCGGGAAGCTTCGGCTATGTGTTACTGATGACTCTCCTGCTCTCAATGTCAGCGCTGACCCTGGGCACGCTGCTCTCAGCGTATGCCGCCAATGAACTGCAGATGATTCAGTTCATTCCGCTGATCATTGTTCCTCAGATTTTCCTGAGCGGACTGTTCCCGCTGGATACCCTTCCTCTGTGGCTGCAGCGTGTCGGACTGGCAACGCCGATCTATTATGGCTCGGACGCGCTGACAGACATCATGATCCGCGGCAAAGGCTGGGACGCCATCGACCTGGATGTCTATGCGCTCATCGGCTTCTCCCTCTTGTTCATGCTGCTGAATGTGCTGGCTCTGCGCAAGCACCGTAAAATGTAAACTTCAATCCCTTGTGGTAGACTAGGTAGACTATATTGAAGGAAAAGATTCGGAGGATAAACGGGATGGATAAGAACAAAGCGGCAGAGCAGCAAGGTCAGGAAGAGTGGATTGCAGAGCTGCTGGCTATCAGTGAAGAACAAAAGATGACACCCAAGCAGCTGGCCATTCTGCAGGCAGGCATAGAGATTTTTTCCGAGAAGGGCTACGCGGCTGCCGCTACCAGTGAAATTGCCCAAAGGGCGGGAGTGGCAGAAGGAACCATATTCCGCTACTACAAGACTAAAAAAGAGCTGCTGCTGTCTATTGTAAGTCCGGCGATGGCCAAAATGATTGCACCTTTCGTACTGCGTAACTTCGGTGGAGTGCTGGATGTTCCTTTTGAGAGCTATGAAGCGTTCCTGCGTGCCTTTATGGTGAACCGCCTGGAGTTCGCACGCAAAAACTTCAAGATTCTGAGGATCTTCGTACAGGAAATCCCCTTTCAGCCGGTTCTCCGGGAACAATTCATTGAAAATGTTATGGGCAATGTGCTGGAACGGGTAACGAATATCACTGACCATTTCAAAGAAAAGGGAGAGGTGGTCAATGTGCCTACCTCATCGATCATACGTTTCACCATCTCCTCAGTTATCGGGTATCTGCTGGCACGGCTGCTGCTCATGCCTGACAAGGAATGGGATGATGAAGCCGAAATCGACCTGACCCTCGAATTCATGCTGCATGGAATCGGCGGTCCAGCACTACAGCGTGGAGAACGACAGTAAATCAACAGTCCGGAAGCAGGCAGCGGGAGTATTGCATTGTCCACAGGAGAATGCAATACTCCCGCTGCCTTTTTGATATGTAATAACAAGCCTTATACTCCACAGAATATTTTGTTTATAACCTAATTCCCTCCAATATCCGATAGTATATAATGATAAATATCATAGCAATTATTATTATCAATACATAAGGAGGGTCTTTAATGAGAAAAGTGAGATTTTTAGCCGCAGGTATGGCCGTTTTTCTGCTGGCTGTCATCCTGCCTTGGGTTGCCAAGGCCGATGCTTCGGATTCGGATGCTACTCTGAGCTTTTTTTATCAGGCAGCGGGTGAACTCTCACCTGCATTTTCCCCGGAGATCACAGAATACACAGTACATATGCGCAGTTCGGACATTGGATATTACGCCGCGGCCAGGCCGGCCAATTCGGGCGCAACTACGGAGTATTCGATGAATGGAAGCTCTTGGACGTCCATTGCTTATTACACCTCAACCGGTTATCTAGCAACCAACCGGGGAAATAATATTTTCCAGTTCAAAATCACTTCATCTGACAACTCGACGACTAAAATCTATACTGTCCAGGTCTATTGTCCGCAGACTAATGATGCAGATCTACGGAAATTGAACGTTAGCCCAGGAGGTTTATCTCCTGCCTTCAACTCCTTCACTACTGGTTACACTTTGAATGTTCCTTATTCGGCAAGCAGTCTGGAGGTAACCGCAGAAGCGGATGATCCGGCCGCATCTATGAGAATTAACGGGAACAACACCCAAGACGGAATCCCTTCCTCTGTCCCGCTTAATGTGGGAAGCAATATGGTGTACATTGATGTCATATCACAGGACCAATCGATCAGTAAGACCTATTCTCTTACCGTCACCCGCGCATTGCCTTCAACCAATGCTAATCTAAGCACCTTGTCCGTCCAAGGTCTCGGCTTGACCCCTTCTTTTCAGTCCGGTGTGACGAGCTACACGTTACCTGATGTCGGTTATGACACAAACATTACTGTCATCCCTACAAGTTCAGATTCCACAGCAACCCTAGGTATTCAAAACAGCCAAGGCGGCTACGATACTATAACCACCGGCTCTACAAGCGTTCCTCTGGCATTAAGCCCGGGAGATCATGCGATTGTGCTTAAGGTAACTGCCCAGGATGGGGTCACCGAGAAGCTCTACAGTCTGAATGTTCACCGTAAAAACAACAATGCACTCTTGTCCCAGCTCACTGTCTCCCCAGGGGGACTGAGTGGAAACTTCTCCAGCGTAATAAACACTTATACACTGACTGATGTTACCTCCGGAAGCCTGACGGTAACGCCTGCCCTGTCGGATATCGCTGGCAAGATAGAGGTCAGCGTCAATGGCGGGAGCTATGAGACCAAACCGGATGGGCAGGGTGCAGCCGTCCCTCTGAAAGTCGGCAGCAACACCATCCTAGTTAAGGTGTCTGCCGAGGACTCCAGCTATTCCAACGTCTACAGCCTAATAGTTAAGAGAGTAGCGGATACTACTATAACCCCTGTCTCGGGGAGCTTTGATAAAAATGCCTCCAGTTCCGCAGCAGGCCATTATCAGGATGTTCAGGCAGAGCTGACCCTGAACGGCAATCTGCTGAACGGCTTAAAGCTGGGGCAAGCTGCAGTCGACACTAATGCCTATTCAGTGTCGGGTAGCACTTTGACCCTCCATAAAGAGTACCTCTCCACCCTGGCGGCAGGAGAGTATGCCTTTGAACTTGTCACGGATGCAGGCAGCCATCCTGTGTTCACCATAGCGGTGAAGGACACGACACCGCCGGTGCTGGCCGCGCCGACCGCCGGGGATGCGGCGGTTACGCTGGCCTGGAGCCCGGTCAGCGGTGCGACCGGGTACAAGGTCTTCGCCAGCACGGTTCCGGGAACCTACGGAACCGCACTGGCGACCTTGGGCGCGACTGCCGACAGCTATACGGCAGCCGGCCTCACGAACGGGACGACTTATTCCTTCGTCGTCAAGGCCGTGAATGGAGGCGGCGATAGCGAAGCCTCCGCCGAAGTCAGTGCCACGCCGCGGACGGTCCCTACAGCACCGGTTATACTCGGCGCCACTGCGGGAGACGGACAGGCGACCATTGATTTCACACCTCCTGCAGACAACGGAGGGAGCGCCATCACCTCCTACGAGATCACTGCTTCACCTGGTGGCAGTATTACAACTGGAACTGCCAGTCCGATAACCATAACCGGACTAGTGAACGGAACAGCCTACACTTTTACAGTCACAGCTATAAACGGAGCAGGGAAGAGTGCTAAGTCTGCTTCTTCCAGTCCCATCACACCTATCGCCCATACCAGTGGAGCACCCGCAGCACCGGTGACGCCGGTTGTAACGTCAACACCTGCCGCGGCAGTACCCACCGTATTTATGTATGTTAACGGCAAGACAGTAGATCTGGGCGATATATCCATTCTCCATACGAATAATAGGAATCATTCCATCCTTACCCTGGATCAAGTCAAGCTCGAAGAAATCCTTAATGTACAACCGCCTGGAGCCAAAATCTCCATAGAATTTGGCGGCAACAATTCGGATATACAGACTGTAGAGCTTAACGGACAACTGCTTCAATATTTACAGCAGAGTCAGGTAACTATATCCATGGACAATCGCAGAGCAACATACAGTATTCCCTTACAGCAGATCAGCTGGGATACGATAACAGGCCAACTCGGCGCGAACACACCCGCAGCAGAGATCCGCATCCAAATTGAAATGGCCGCTCTGGACACAAGTCTGGCCAGCACTGCCCAAGCTGCCTCTGCCGAGCATGGCTTCACATTCCTTACCGACCCGCTCGACTTCTCGGTAAAGCTTGTTCACGGGAACCAAACCACCGATCTGTCCGGCTTCAGCACCTATGTCCAGCGGATCTTCACGCTCCCAGTGGGTACAGATATAAGCAATGCTACCGGTATTGTTATTGAACCGGGCGGAACCGTGCGCCATGTCCCTACCCGATTTGTACAACAGGAAGGCGGGTATGCTGCGGTCATCAGCAGTCTCACCAATAGCACCTATGCTGTTATCTCCCACCCGGCGGAATTCAAGGATATGTCCAGTCACTGGGCAAAAGCTGCCATACATGACCTGGGGGCAAGGATGGTTCTAGAGGGCAACGGAGACGGACAGTTCCTTCCGGACCGTGAGATTACACGCGCCGAATTCGCAGCAATTCTGGTCCGCGGACTCGGTCTAAAAACAGTTGGCGGCTCTTCTCCTTTCACGGATGTGAGCAGCTCCGGCTGGTACAGCAGCGCAGTACAAACCGCCTACCGTCACCAGTTGGTAGGCGGATTCGAAGACGGTACCTTCCGGCCGGATGCTTCCATCACCCGCGAGCAGGCAATGACCATGATTGCACAGGCAATGCATCTCACCGGTCTTTCAGCAAACCTCAATAGCGGCAGCGCAGCTGAACTTCTGGGAGGCTTCACAGATGCGGACAAAGCTTCCGCGTGGGCGCTGGATAATATCGCCGCCAGCCTTCAGGCTGGTCTGATCTCAGGCCGCAGCGGAACTGAGCTTGCTCCCCAAGCACATGTTACAAGAGCCGAGGTAGCCGTGATGCTGCAAAGACTGCTTCAGAAATCCGGGCTCATCCAAGCGAAATAAACATATCACCCGGTCTACGGCCATCCATAACCTGCAGCTATGCGGGTTATGGATGGCTTTTTCGTATACTGCTTTGAAGGCGTACGCACGTTCTGTTATTATGGGAGCTATAGCGATTCAGGACGAAGGATATGTATAAGGAAGTGATCAAGCGGTGAGTTATTATGTACCGGAACGGGTAATCAGGCTGTTATGCGGCAAGGCAGCTTTTGAACAGGGCTCAGAGGATTATGAGGCGGGGAAGGTCCGGCTGGTCTCGGCAGAGGATAACGAAGGACTGGAATATTCAAAGTATCAGGCTATAGTCTACGGGCTGGAGCCTTACGATATCACGCTCACCATAGACAGCGACGGGGATGTGAACGGCAAATGTACCTGCCCCGCATATTACCACGGCGGACCGTTCTGCAAGCATATTGCCGCAGTTCTGGTATCCATCCTTTATACCGGAGATGACGTGGATGGACAGTTATCCGTAACAGGACCGGATACCGCCCGGGAGCAGCATGAGGTATTTACTGGAAAGACAGGCATACTGTTTCCGCGTCAGCTTAACACGACCTCACCAAACTTACCTGATGAATCCAATGACCGGCATCTTGTAAGCAGCATGCTGGGATTGTTCGGGAACAGCCGCCGACGCCCGAGCGGGGCAGGAGCCTATATCGACATCAGAATCCCGCTAGAGCTGGAAATCATCTGCAAACCAGTTTCCTATCATTTTGGCAGCCGCATGCTCGGTATTGAACTGAAAGTGGGTCCGAGACGTCTCTACATTGTTCAGAAAATAAGAGCGTTTCTGGAACACGTTCACCGGGGCAAGCCCTTTGAATTCTCCAAGCATTTCATCTATGACCCTGCCCTGCACAGCTTTAAGAAGGAAGACAATGCAGTGCTGCTGAAGCTGATTGAGATCCTTCAGAATGAACGGGTCTATCGTGACAGTACCTCCTCTTATTCTTCCTATTCCGGAAGCATTGGCGGAGAGCGTGTGCTGGCCCTTCCGCCCTTTTTCTGGGAGTCTCTGCTACCTGTTCTGGAAGCAGCCCCTTCTGTCCATTGGCAGGTTGGCGGTACGGTCACCGCAGGTATTCCCATAGAAAACGGGCTCCCCGCACTAAGCTTTCAGTTTGATGAGGCTGAAGAAAAAGGCTACCGGCTGGACATTCAAGGATTAGCACACATCACGGTCATGGAGGATTACGGGCTAGTGTTGTCTGAAAATAAGCTGCTGAAGCTGCCGGCACAGGAATGCATACGTCTCTCCGAGCTGAAGAAGATGCTGGCCGAGTCTAGAACCAACGGGATCATTATCTCCCCCGGACAGATGGAGACTTTTATGGACAAGGTAATTCCCGGCCTCAAAAAGCTGGGACAGGTTCATATCGCTGAAGCGATCGCTGACCGGGTGGTACAGACGCAGCTGCAAGCCAGACTCTATCTGGACCGGGTGCGTGACCGGCTGCTGGCCGGGCTGGAATTCCAATACGGAACGATTGTAATCAATCCGTTGGAGGAACAAACTCGTGACCGTGGTGATGAAGTCATCCTCATGAGGGATATTGAAACGGAGCAGCGGATTCTGGAGCTGATGTCTCATGAGTCTTTTGCCCGGACAGACAGCGGCTATATTATGAACGACGAAGAAGGGGAATATGACTTCCTGTACCATACGATTCCATTGCTTGAGCCCTTGCTGCAGGTATATGCGACCACCGCAGTCAAGATGAGGATGCCTGCTGGCACTTATGTCCCCAAGGCCAGTTTGACCTGGAATGAAAAAACCGACTGGCTTGATTTCAAATTCGGTATGGACGGTATTCCTGAGTCGGATATCGTACTTATACTGAAATCACTGCAGGAAAAGCGCAAATATTACCGCCTACCGGACGGGGCACTGCTGCCGCTGGAAACCGCCGAGTTCCAGGAGATCATTACTTTGATTAACGAGCTCGGAATGGCGAATACCGATATTCCAGGTGCAGAATTCTCCCTACCTTTAATCCGGGGGCTTCACTTGGATGAAAGTACTGGCAAAGGAGGCACCGATGCAATCCGCATTGGACGCTCCTTCCGCCGGCTTCTAGCTAACATACACAGTCCCGAGAACCTCGACTTTGCGATTCCGGAGACCCTGGCTCCTGTGCTGCGGGATTACCAGCAGTATGGATTCCAGTGGCTGAAGACGCTGGCTCACTACCGTTTCGGCGGCATCCTAGCAGATGATATGGGGCTGGGCAAAACGCTGCAGAGCATCGCCTTCCTGCTCTCAGAGCTGGAGGATATCCGCAAGACCGGGCTGCCTGCACTTATCGTTGCTCCTGCCTCTTTGCTCTACAACTGGCAGAATGAGCTAAAGCGCTTTGCTCCGCAGATCAAAGCGGCTATCGCCGACGGAAACCTGAACCAGCGGAGCCGGACTCTGCGGAATGCGGCTGGCTGTGATGTTCTGATTACCTCCTACCCGCTGCTGCGTCGTGATGTGGAGCTGTACGTCAAACGTTCTTTCCATACACTCATTCTGGATGAAGCGCAGGTCATTAAGAACCATGCCACCCAGACTGCACAGGCGGTAAAAGCATTACAGGCTCGCTACCGCTTCGCCCTTACAGGAACTCCTGTCGAAAATGCGCTAGAGGATCTCTGGTCGATCTACGGCGTCGTATTCCCTGGACTGTTCCCGGGCAAAAAAGCCTTTCACGATCTGCCCCGGGAGACTATCGCAAGGCGAATCCGGCCGTTTCTGCTGCGCCGCCTCAAAAGTGATGTGCTCAAAGAGCTGCCGGAGAAGATCGAGTCCCTTCAGGCCTCCGAGCTGCTGCCGGAACAGAAAAAGCTGTACGTCGCCTATCTCGCCAGACTACGGAAGGAAGCGCTGAAGCATCTGGATAGCGATGGGTTCGGCAATGGGCGGATCAAGGTGCTTGCCGGTCTGACCCGTCTGCGCCAGCTGTGCTGCCATCCTGCACTTTTTGTGGAAGGTTATACCGGTGGATCGGGCAAATTCGAGCAGCTGCTGGAGATCATTGAGGAATGCCGCAGCTCCGGCAAGCGTATGTTGATTTTCTCACAATTCACTGAGATGCTGGGGATGATCAGCCGTGAGCTGGGCTTACAGGGAATTTCTCATTTCTATCTGGATGGTCACACTCCTGCTGCAAAGAGGGTTGAACTGTGTGGACTTTTCAATGAGGGGGAACGTGACCTGTTCCTCATCTCGCTCAAAGCAGGCGGTACGGGTCTGAATCTGACGGGAGCAGACACTGTTATTCTCTATGATCTGTGGTGGAATCCCGCAGTCGAACAACAGGCCGCTGACCGGGCACACCGGATCGGACAAAAGAAGGTAGTGCAGGTGATCCGGCTAATCGCTCAAGGCACAGTAGAAGATAAAATGTACGAGCTGCAGCAGAAGAAAAAGAATCTGATCGATGAAGTCATCGAGCCTGGGCAGGAAGCCTTATCCTCCCTAACTGAGCAGGATATCCGTGAGATTCTGATGATCTGATCTTTTACCTAGGCAGAATCAATCTCAACGGCACAATATGCCTATTATTCGGGCAAACGGATAACCATGGTAGACAAAAGACTGGCTGCATGCACCATATCAGCGGAAGAGCATAAAGTATACAAATAGATTGTTTACGGAAGAAGGGAGTTCCATGCCCCCTCCTGGAAAGGGAAAAAAGACCGGTACCAAAAAACCACCGGTAAATCCCAACAAACAGATTCCAAAAGGATTGGAATATACAGTGGCTGCGCTGCTTCTGACCGGCAAACTGCGGGTTGATTCTGTCCAGATGTACACCGATGCTTCCTTATTCGTCAGTTTGGTGGGAAAGTATAAAACTTTGAGCGACACAAGCCCCGGCAATTCAAACAATGTAGATAAGCTGGTCAATTTTTTGGATGATAACAACAGCTTGACCTTAAACGAAATAATGACTGCCTTGAAGAAAAAATCTGATAACACCTGAAGCCGGAGAGGATGACAAAAGGGAGGCATACTACAGATGGATGACTTTGACGGAGAGGAATTTGCCGGCGCTATTTTGCTAATAATCGTGATTGCCCTGCTGATTTACGGCTCGACAGACATTAAGAATCTGACCGGTGCACCTGCTGCAGATTGATCGTTTATCCTCTGGGAGGGTTGATGCCTCTGTTTGACCTCACCACAAAAGGCTATTGCTTATTTCCAATAATTCGCTATACTGATAAAAATCAATATACATTCAATGAACGGGAAAGTAGTGATCTTCGATCTAGTCCCCAGCGAGCCGGGAGAGTGTAAGCCGGTACAGATCCTGTCATGAAGCGCACCCGGGAGATGGACTTCTGAACTTGCAGTAGGAAGCCCCGGCTGAAGGCCGTTAACCTGTGAGGTGGCTGAACCCTGTGTTCGGCAACGAGAGTGGTACCGCGAGCGCTTATGCCTTCGTCTCTTTTAGAGACGGGGCTTTTTTGTGTTTAACGGGCCCCTTGAATTTGCGGTTGGACTCTAGTCTTGGAGGAGGAGAAATCATTGTTAAGTCAACAGATCAGCAAGCAACTGGAACAAAGCGTATACAACGTAATCAGCAGCCTCGGCGCAGACTTGGCAGAACCGATAACCGTCGTGCTGGAGCAGCCGGCGAATACGGATTTTGGGGATTATTCTAGTAACATTGCCATGCAGTTAGCCAAAAAGTTGCGCAAAGCCCCCATGGTCATCGCCGGACTGATCACTGTAGAGCTTCAGCAAATGGGAGTTACCGGAGGATGGCTTGATCGCATTGAGATCGCCGCTCCGGGATTTATTAATATGTACATCAACTGGCAGCAGTGGGCGGGGCATTCTTTTGGGCTCCCTCCGGGCAATGGGGAGAAAGTTATTGTCGAGCATACGAGCGTGAATCCGAACAAATCCATGCATATAGGCCACCTAAGAAACTCCTGTATCGGGGATACGCTGGTAAGAGTTTTGCGGAAAACGGGGCATAACGTAGAAGTCCACAACTATGTGGACGATCTGGGCAATCAACTTGCAGATACAGTAGCCGGTCTACTTCATGTGCCGCTAGCCGGAGAGCATCTCCGTTTCGGGGATTACTGCTGGGATATTTATGCCGCCATCAACAAAGAGTATGCACAGCAGCCGGAAATGGTCCATAAAAGGACGGACATTCTACATGAACTGGAGAAAGGGCACGGCAATAAGGCCTGGCTCGGCCAACTGGTTGCGGAACGTATCGTAAAAGAACATGTCGCAGAAATGAAAAACTTCGATATCGGGTATGATCTTCTGGTCTGGGAGAGCAGTATTTTGCAAGAAGGCTTCTGGTCATCCGCTTTCCGTCTGCTAGAAGAGACAGCAGTGTTTATCCAGGAGACAGAGGGTAAACTGGCAGGGTGCTGGATTCTGAAACAACCGGCTTCTGAAGGCGATTCCGAGGACCATCAGAAGGACAAGGTACTGGTGCGTTCCAACGGAATTTTGACCTACACTGCCAAAGATATCGCCTATCACCTCTGGAAATTCGGATTATTGGACAAGGATTTCAAATACAGCGAATTTAATGCAGGTCTATGGACTACCGGGTTGACTGGAGGACCTATGCAATTTGGCAAAGCGGATCGAGTGGTCAATGTCATCGACTACAGGCAGGAGTATCCGCAGGCCATGGTGAAGCAGGCACTTGAGGTGCTGGGTTATGCAGAGCAGGCAAAGAAGCTGCAGCATGTCAGTTACGGAGTCGTATCACTCAGTCCAGCTTCCGCCGCCGAGCTTGGCATCGATATTTCAGAGGGCAAAAGCTCCTACGCCATGTCCGGCCGCCAAGGCATTGGCGTGAAGGTAAGCGATCTGGTTCAGCTCATGGAGGACAGCATCGAAGCCACACGCTCCGACAAAACCGGCCTCTCCAGCCGGATCATCGCCACTGCTGCAATCCGTTATTACCTGCTGCGCTTCAATCTGGGCACAGAGATTGTGTTCGATTTCAAGCAGGCCATGGAGATTTCAGGTAATACCGGAGTCTATCTCATGTACAGCTTCGCGCGTGCAGGCAGTGTGCTCAGCAAAGCAGACTGTCCGGTGGAACAGGCAGCGGTTCCCCAGTTTCCGGAACGATTGGAGACAGCCGAGCTAGCCTTGCTGAGACAACTCAGCACCTGGGAGGATACTCTCTACACGGCAAGCCGCGATCTCACGCCCAATAGTATTTGCAACTTCGCCCATACCTTGGCCTCGTTGTTCAACAACTTCTATTCCACCTGCCCGATCCTTAAGGGAGGAGATGCCTCCATCCGCTTCCGGGTCTGGCTAACGCTGCGTTTTCAGAATACCCTCGGAGAGGCCTTGGAGGTAATCGGACTGCCGAAGCCTGACCGGATGTAGACAAAATCGTTGATGAAAAGGTTTTATAAGCGGTTGAATAATTCGGATGATGGATAGCGTCCATAGTAGAGTGATAGACGGGTTGAGTTGGACAGAGGCTGGTACGTAAGGATATTAAGCAGAGTCCCGGCAAAAACGATCGGAAATTGGAATAGAGGGAAAAACTCCCTCTATTCTGCGTTAGAAGATGCTTTTTAGGTGAATAGAGGGAAATCCCCCCTCTAATTTGGGCTATAAGCTCTTCCAATGAACTTCTAACGATGTTAGAGGGAGGATTTCCCACTAACCCTATCATACAGAGGGATTCACCGGAAATAGCGGGTCTGTTTCCGCTTAATTTTTATTAGACGTAATAAGGGCTTATACCGTAAAAATGCTCCCTCCTCATCGGAGCATCTTCATCCCCCAGACGCACAAACAGCCTTCCCGAAGGAAGGCTGCTTAGTGACGTCCCGGAAGGGATTCGAACCCCTGACCGTGCGCTTAGAAGGCGCATGCTCTATCCAGCTGAGCTACCGGGACACATGTGAAAAATGAAGGTTTATAAGATATATGTATTAATGCAACGTTATTTATTATACCTTATTGATCAAATATTTCAAGAGGCTGCTTAAAAATCACCTATCCTTTTCTCATTGGAGGAAATCCATACATTCTTTCCTCGAGATATCGTGCCGGGGCAGGCCCAGCGGCATGAATCTCACTGCCGCTGCTCTTCATCCTACTCCTTTGTCTGTTCCTTTGCCGGCCTCAATCCGCTCCTCAAGACAACCTATGAAAATGTGCCCCCAGCTGTTTTTTCAGATCTCCAAAAATAAGCAGCTCCTGCTGGAACTTCGAGCGTTCATCTTCCGGGGTCATAATGGCACTGCCTGTGAACCCGCTGTACGTTACATCCTGAAATGCATTGTGCAAATTATTATCAAACCAGTCGGTTGCGGTATCAGCGTCATTTGTCAGAATGCGTACAATTTCATAGCCTTCCTCGCGCTGGTCCTCAACAATGTACACCAAAAGTGCGGAGTCACCAACAGCTCCGGGCAATACGCCAACCTCTGCACATGGCGCACCGTCGTATTCGGTCATTCTGCGGATTTTGGCGTCTTTAATGTAATACACGGGTCATCATCCCTCCTGGCAAATTTTCCTCATCTCTAGTGTTCGGATAAGGACATACATTTTATGCCTTCCTTCGGCATATATCTGTATTACTTGGCAAAAAAGAAAGGACAACAATCGCACAAAAGAGAGGATGAAGCATCATGTGCGGAATAACCGGATTTATCCAGTGGCGCGGCGACCTTACACAGCACTCGCAACTGCTCGTAAAAATGACAGAAACCTTGGAGAACCGCGGACCGGATGCAGCCGGAACCTGGATCTCTGGCCCATGCGCCTTCGGACACCGGAGACTTAGCGTTATCGATCCCGAGAACGGCGCCCAGCCGATGATCGCCCGCCATGACGATAAGATGTACGCGATTGTGTATAACGGCGAATTATATAATGCCCCTGAGCTCAAAAACGAACTCAAGCAGCGCGGGCATCATTTTCTCACGGAATGTGATACGGAGGTTCTGCTCCACGCTTACATCGAGTGGGGACCGGACTGCATGGAGAAGCTGAACGGTATTTTTGCTTTTGCTGTCTGGGATAGCTTGCGTGATCAGGTGTTTTTGGCACGGGACCGTCTCGGGGTGAAGCCGCTGTTCTACAGTCAAGTCGACGATGTGTTCATCTTTGGCTCTGAGCCCAAAGCGCTGCTGCAGCATCCCAAAGTGAAACCGGAGGTCGGACCGGAAGGGCTCGCGGAAATTTTCATTATCGGCCCAGCCCGTACACCGGGACATGGGGTATACAAAGATATATTCGAGCTTCGTCCAGGTCATGCCATGATTTATAACCGGGATGGAATTCGTAAGTACGCTTATTGGGAGCTTAAGAGCTACAATCACACGGACAATGTGGATGAAACGGCGGCCAGGGTTCGTGAACTGCTGCAGGATACACTGGAGCGCCAGCTGGTTTCCGATGTTCCGGTATGCTCGCTGCTCTCTGGAGGGCTGGACTCCAGTGCGCTGACCGCACTCGCCGTAGATTACTACAACCGCACCGGTCAAGGCCGGGTAGACACCTATTCTGTAGATTATGTCGATAACGACAAGCATTTCAAAAGCCATACCTTCCAGCCCGGCGCAGACGGCCCCTGGATTAAGCGGATGGTCGATGAACTGAAGACGAACCACCACTATGTGGCCTTTGATACCCCTGAACTGGTGAAGGCACTAGATAACGCCCTCTATTCGCGTGATTTGCCGGGAATGACTGATGTGGATTCTTCGCTCTATTTATTTTGCCAGGAGATCAAAAAGAATGCGACCGTCGCCATTTCCGGCGAAGCGGCCGATGAAATATTCGGCGGATACCCGTGGTTCCACCGTGAGGAGATGCTGTCATCAGGCACCTTCCCTTGGTCGGTAGCGCCCAAAATGCGCGCAGAGCTCTTGTCCCCAGAGATCCGTGAATGGATTCGTCCGCTGGAGTATTTGGGCGACAGATACAGCGATGCGGTTGCAGAGGTGCCACAACTGGATGGCGAAACCGGCAAACAGGCGCAAATGCGCGTGATGTCCTACCTCAACATTACCCGTTTCATGCCTACCCTGCTGGATCGCAAGGACCGGATGAGCATGGGCGTAGGCCTGGAGGTCCGGGTGCCCTATTGCGACCACCGTCTCGTGCAGTATGTATTTAATATTCCCTGGGAAATCAAGACCGTAGGCAACCGGGAAAAGGGAATCCTCCGGAAAGCACTGGAAGGCGTTCTCCCGGACGATGTACTCTACCGCAAAAAAAGCCCGTATCCCAAAACGCATAATCCGGCATACTTAAATGCTGTTCGGTCACAGATGCTGAACATCCTGGATGATTCATCCTCACCTATACTACCTTTAATAGACGCCGCCAAAATCCGGGAAATCGCCGCTTCACCAGAGTCTTCCAGCAATCTTCCCTGGTTCGGTCAGCTCATGTCCGGCCCGCAGCTGTTTGCTTATCTGACCCAAGTCAATCTCTGGCTGCGCAAGTATAACGTTTCGATCAGGTAAAATAGCTGCCGGATCAGCATTCCCGGGACTTTGTAGCTGCACAGACGGGCCAACGTGATCATTCCCACAGCCGGTAAAGAGGAAAACCTCTACAACTATAGGTGAAACATATCTTGGCATAAGGGGTTTTATCCAGATGAAGTCCTCTGTTAACCGTGATCCTCTGTTCACCAAAAAGCTGACTGTCTTTATTCTGGTGACTTTTGGCTTCACCTGGCTATGCTGGCTGCCGCTGCTGCTCAATAAGCAGTATGCCGCTGGTCTGCCAGTGCTGCCCGGACAGTTCTATCTTGGCTCCTTCGGACCGCTGCTTGGCACACTGGTGAGCGTGAGAATGCCGGGTGCAGGCGGCTTAGCTGCCTGGTTCAGAACTGCTTTTTCCTCTAGCTTCCCCAAAAAGTGGCTGGCTCTGGCTGCAGGTCTGCCACTGGCCTATGGGGCGGTGGCCATTCTGGCCCATACCCTGATTACCGGCAGTGCGCCGGATATGCACCAATTCGGCTTGACCTCTGATCTGCCGCCGCAGTTCGGTGTCTGGACGACCGCACTCGTGTGGATGCTTACCTTCGGGATTGGGGAGGAGAGCGGCTGGCGCGGCTATCTACTGCCTGAACTGCACACACGATACTCTCTGTTCACCTCAGCCCTGCTGGTTGCCGTTATCTGGATGGCCTGGCATTTACCGGCCTTCTGGTTCAATGAAAGCTATCTGGGGATGGGCTTTGGTGTGATCGGCTGGGCCATCAGCCTCACCTACGGCTCGGTCGTGCTGGCCTGGATTTGTGCTGGAAGCCGCTGGAGTATTCTGCCCGTGATCCTGTGGCATGGCATCTTTGATCTGCTTACCGCTAGCGACCAAGCGGCCGAGGTGATGGCTATGGTCTGTAGTATGCTGGTTATTATCCAAGGCATTCTGCTGATGCGAATCCTCGGCAGACGCCGTAGCGTCCCGCCCACACAGTAAAGCCCCCTCTGCCGAAAACAAGTTTGTTCTTCCAGAATCGACCGGCTTTCACGGCATTTTACAGTAATTGCCAACTACCGGAATTAGAGGCTGTACGCCATCTGTCCTGATAAGCCAAAAGAGCAAGTCCCGCGGAGGAGACTTGCTCTTTTTTGTGTGCAATATTTTATCTAATGTATTTAGTAGCTTAGAAGTTGAAATTATCCGGGTCCGGACCGAAGCGGTGATTCTGATTCAGGTCTTCAATCGCTTTGACATCCTCATCGCTGAGGGTGAAGTCGAAGAATCCCGCATTCTCCACGATACGCTCAGCATGCACCGATTTTGGAATCGTGATAACGCCTTGCTGGAGATCCCAGCGGAGCACAATCTGTGCTACGGTCTTGTTGTATTTACCAGCCAGTTCTTTCAACAGCGGGAGATCCAGATTGCCCTGCATGAGCGGGCTCCAGGCTTCTACCTGAATGTCATGCTCCTTCGCATACTTCAGCAGCTCGCGCTGGGTCAGCAACGGGTGGAACTCCACCTGATCTACGGCAGGAACCACTCCCGTATCGTCGATAATATCCTGCAGATGATGCGGCTGGAAGTTGCTCACGCCGATGGATTTGACGAGCCCCTCCTTTTGCAGATGAACCAGGGCTTTCCAGGATTCCCGGTACTTGCCGGCCACTGGCCAATGGATCAGGTACAGATCCACAACATCCAGGCCTAGCTTCTTGCGGCTGACCTCAAAAGCCTTCAGCGCCGACTCATACCCCTGGTCACCATTCCACAGCTTCGTCGTAATGAACAGCTCATTCCGGTCCACTCCGCTTTCACGGATAGCTTGTCCGACACCTTCTTCATTCTTGTATCCGGCAGCGGTATCGATACTGCGATAGCCCGTTTCCACTGCCGACTTCACAGCCTGAATGACTTCTTCACCATTCTTGGTCTGCCACACCCCAAGCCCCAGCCAAGGCATGGTTGCACCGTCATTTAACGTAGGTCCTCCAGAAAATGGCCCGTTTGCTTCAGTCATCATATAGCCCTCCAAACGTAATGGTATTAAGCGGATACGGCCCGCTACCCTATACACAGGTTAGTGTCCGTCTCGGCGATAACATAAAGATAATCCAAACCGCTGCATGTCAGCGTGCTCGTCCTCTTACAAACTTCCTTTAACAAACTTCCTTTAACCTTAAATCCGGCATAGGAATCAGCCCTTTTCAAAAATCAGTATAGCAGTTCATGCCCCTAATGCAAAAAATGGAGTATGGCTGCCTACACAGCCATACTCCATTGCCGCTCACTTTATTTTCCGATCAGCCTGAAATCATCGAAATGGAATTCCGGAGAGACAATACAGGAGACCAGTACCGGTTCTTCGCCGAGCGGCCGAGCTGCCTGCCATACACCCGGCGGAATAACCACCTGCGGCTGCTGGCCGGCTGCAATGTCGAGGCCCAGAACGACCTCAGTTACATTCTCGGGCTTATCACCGCTGCCTCCCAGGCTCAGGACAATCGGGCTGCCGGAATGCCACAGCCAGATCTCAGACGAGAGCACCGTGTGCCATTCTGAGGTTTCATCCGCATGCAGCAGAAAATAGATTGAAGAGGCTGAAGCTCTGGGCCCCGAGTAGCTCTCACCCAGAGTATCCTGTGGAATTTCAAAAGGAGCATTCCATAGTCTCTTGTACCAGCCGCCTTCTACGTGGGGCTGCAGCCCCAGCGCTTCCACCAGTGGCGAAATTTCTTTGTGCGTCACCATATTCTCTCCTTAAAGTTTTGCCCAGCAAAACTGGCTTCGTAAGGGTACACCTAAGTTGCGCAGTAAAACTGGCTTCATCAGTGTACCCTTCGTTTTGCTTTTACTTTAACGGAATGTGGCGCAATTGTAAAATATCCCTCTTACTTGCTCTCTTTGCTCGCCTTGAACACCTCAGCCATGGCGCCGAGTGCACCAAGCGTATCCACAGCACTGGTAGGCAGGAACACCTTGTTGGCCGCACCCTTGGACATTTCGGTCAATGCTTCAAAGGATTGATACGCCAGCACCCGTTCATCCAATCCGGCGCTGCCGATCAGTTGAATACGGGCCTTTTCGGCCTCGGCTACGGCCTGAATGGCTTTGGCCTGACCCAGTGCTTCCAGTTCCTGCGCCTGACCTAATCCTTCCGCTTGACGGATACGCGCTTCCTTATCGCCTTCCGCCTTCAGGATCTTACTCTGCTTGTCACCTTCGGCACGCAGGATCATATCCTGCTTAGCGGCTTCGGCTTCCAGCACGATCGCGCGTTTGCTGCGCTCTGCCTTCATCTGCTTATCCATCGCTTCCTGGATATCGAGCGGCGGCTTGATATCGATAACCTCTACGCGCTCGATCCGAACGCCCCACTTCTCCGTGGCCTCATCCAGCGCCAGGCGGATGTCCGAGGAGATCTTTTCCCGGCCTGATAAGGTTTCATCCAGCTCCAGCTTACCAATGATCTGCCGCATGGTAGCTGTGGAAATATTGCGTACCCCGTATACATAATCGGATATACCGTAGGTTGCTTCTTCCGGACCTACCACCTGATAGAAAATAATCGTATCGATCTGAACCTGTACATTATCCTTGGTAATCACTGTCTGCGGCGGCACATTGGCCTGCTGAATCCGCAAATCATGATACGTCCGTACCTGATCGATAATCGGTATGAGAATATTAAGTCCCGGTGTGAGCAAACGGTGGAATTTACCGAGACGCTCTACAACCCCTACCCGCTGTTGCGGTACGATTTTGACAGTTAGTGCGACAAATACGACAACAACAAAAATGATAATCCCAATAATAGCCCATTGCATTAGAACATATCCCCCCATCGTACTACTTCAATAATTGTCGAGCTTCTTCCAACTACTTTGACCACTTCATCCTTGCCCAGCGGCTCTATGGAGGTTGCACTCCAGGTATCGCCGCCGACCTTAACCTGGCCGTATCTTCCCGGCTCAATCGGTTCAATGACTACCCCTTGCCTGCCCACAATCTCAGTCCCTGTATCCTTGAAACCCCGCGAACTGCGGAATCTCGCCACCAGCGGCTTGGAGCAAATCGTCAGCCCCAGGGCAACGATCGAACCGGCCAAGACCTGCAGTAATACCGCATCCGGCAGCAAAAGGGACACAAGACATGCTGCCAGAGCACCGATGCTTAACCAGAGCAGATAAAACGTAAGCGTCATCATTTCGACTACAAACAGGACACCGGCTGCAACTAGCCAAAACACCCAGAACACCATCGGTGAACCCACCACCTTCCGCTATATACTACTATAACGAAAAAAACGGCCTCGCGTTGCAATAAGTTTTTGAAGGCATGGATCTAGGCATCCATAACCATTATATTTCATCCGATGGTAGCTTATGATGACAATACATTCTTCCTGTCTGAAAATGCAGCGGCGGAGAATACGAAAATAGATGGAACGGCATTCGCTTGATCCGCCGGAAATTATCAATCGGCAAAAAGCCTGCAGAGTCGGCGCAGCCTTCTCAGCAAGCTTTTGGTTATTCAAGATTGTTAATTCAACAGCCAGAGAGCAGGTGTCAAAACCGGCTCCCAGCCTGGCAGCGAGGTATGTGCCTGGCGACAGGTGTACACATTGCCGCCATAGCTCACTTTGTCGCCCACTTTGTAAGCGACTCCTGCTGCCCAGGCGGTTACTCCCGGAGTCGCTGTTGGAGTTGGGGTAACTGTAGCAGTGGGCGTTGGCGTTGGTGTAGCTGACGGTTTCACTGTAGCGGTTGGCGTTGGGGTAGCTGTTGGTAATGATGTCGGTGTCACTGTTGGCGTAGCTGTTGGCGTGGGTGTAGGCACCACTCCACCGCCCAGATCGGTGTTCAGCTTGTTCTGCAGAGTTTTGTTACGGTCGCCGCTGGTCTCCCAGAACATCGCTCCTGCTAGTCCTTTGGTTTTGATATAACTGGTTTTGTAGCCGAAGGACTCTACGTCATCATAGCTGATGAATGTTTGTGCAGACGGATTATAGAGATAAGGCACTTTTGAGGTGTTGTTCCAATAGCGGGTATAGCCGTTTTTGTTAATATAGTTGGCTTCGAGATCGTAGAAGTCATAGCTTCCCTTTTCCCATGTGCCTGTGGACGAAATACCGGCTGATACCTGATATTGTCCGTTTCCTGTACCCGGCGCACCGCCCCAGCCGCGTCCATAGAACGGCATGCCCAGTACGAGCTTATTCGCCGGGACTCCGCTTGCGAGGTAGCTTGTGACGGCTTTGTCAATATTGTAATTCGCCGGCTCAGTCAGACCTGATGAGGCTGCAGCCGGATCGTAGTAGAGCGGAGCATTGTGTCCTGTAGTCTTGTTCCAGCTGCCGTTGAAGTCATAGGTCATAATATTGATCCAGTCGACAACGGCAGCAATGCCGCTAAGGTTATTGTTCTGAATGTATGCCGGGCCTGCTCCCGAGGCGATGGTCAGCAAGTAGGTTTTACCATCGGCAGTTCCGGCTGCATTCAGCTTTTCACGGATTTTCTGCAGTAGCAGAACGTAATTCTGCTTATCCTCCGGACGGTAGCTGTTACCTGCAAGACCGCCGCTGACCGGATACTCCCAGTCCAGATCGACACCGTCCATTTTATATTTCCGGATGAAATCAACTGCGGAATTCGCGAATACTTCACGGGTCGCTGCCGTGGCGGCAACGTCAGAGAAGCGGTTCGACCAGGTCCAGCCCCCGACGGATATCACCGTTTTCAGGTTGGCGTTCTTCTCTTTCAGTTTCCAGAGCTGCTTTAGATTGCCTTTAATCGGGTCATCCCACTTGTCATCCCCGAAGCTTTTCTGGGCATCAATCCAAGGATCACCCAGCACAATCGTGCCATTCGGAACGCTAATCGTCTGACCTTGTTCATTTTGACAGGTCCAGGTGACCGGATTCGGTCCGGTAGGGTCGGGATTGCCATGAACCCCATTCCAGCAAATATCTGCAAACGCATAGTTAATCACATTCATTTTGCTAGGATCGATATCCGTTACATTGTAGGCCCGCCCATAGGCAGCCCAGGAAGCATAATAACCGACGAGCTTGTAGCCCGCAGCAGCATTTGCCGTTTTAATATTGGTGCCTATCGTTGATAAGAGTGCAATCACAAGAGCAACGGCCATGCCAAGCGCAAAGGTTTTACGAAATCTGCTGTTTGTCGACCTCATTTTCATTTACCTCCTCGGTTCGGTACATAGCTTGTAATCCTGCTTCACAGGCAAAGCTCTTTGTGTCACCTCCATATTGGGATTTACCTTCATCCATCGTCTCTATCAAATTCACGACATCCGGATGCTAGATTAAGTACACAAAAAAGCACACGAAAAATGATCATTTGTGCTCTTAATCTTGTAATCTTTTCATAGCTGCAATCTCGGTAATGTTGTCTGGTGTAAGGGCTGGTCTTGTGCATAAGAAGTACAGGAGGGATAGTCCACATCTAATAAGAGGAAGAGGATTTATAACAAAAGAAAGGATGAAGGCAATTCTTATTTTCATACAATGCATAACATTAAGCTAGGGGGAAATTTCCATACTTAGGGGGTAATATCATCTAATTTCCATTTATCACTGTATAAAAAAAGCCTGCCGCAACTCTCGCGGACAGACTTTTTGAAGGGCACAGGCGAGCCTATAACTAGATGGGATACATCAAAATCCCCGCCTGATTTGTATTTTGTTATTGACCCTGCGGTTCCTGGTGCGCTGCAAGCTTCCCGGTTAACAACCGCAATGCCTTCCCCCGGTGGCTGATGGCCTGCTTTTCTTCCAGCGTCAGCTCGGCCATAGTTTTGTCGTACTCCGCCAAGTAAAAGAGGGGATCATAACCGAAGCCGCCTGCCCCCGCCTGCTCGGAGGTAATCCAGCCTTCTGCAGTTCCCTCAGCGGTCCATTCTTTACCCGTCGAAGGGTCGTAAAGGGATAACGCACAGACGAAACGGGCCGTACTAAGCAGGGGCTGGTCTGTATCCTCACCCTGTTTCAGCTTTTCCAGCTCATTCAGCAGCTTCAGATTATTCTCATGATCGCTGGCACCTTCACCCGCATAACGGGCGGAGTAGACTCCGGGTCTTCCTTCCAAGGCATCCACACAGAGCCCGGAGTCATCCGCCAGAACGGGTAGGCCAAGAGCATCCCCGACGGCTTGGGACTTTTTCAGCGCATTCTCGGCAAAAGTAACCCCATCCTCCACCACATCGGGCAAGTCCGGGTAATCGAACATGCTCTTAACGGTTAAGCCGAGCGGTGCAAATGCATGCTGAAACTCCCGTACCTTCCCCTTGTTCTTCGTCGCAACAATCAGAATACCGCCGCGGGAATCCATGCTACACCTCTTGGCCGGGCTGGCCGGAGGGGATTTTGAGTGCTATCGCTCCAAGCACTTCCTTCTGTACGGCAATCAATTCGTGGATTCCCTTCTCACCCAGACCCAGCAGCTGATCCAGCTCCTGGCGGGTAAAAGGACGCTCTTCGCCGGTACCCTGAACTTCAACAAAAGCTCCGCCGCCGGTCATGACTACATTCATATCGACCTTCGCTTTGGAATCCTCTTCATAGTTCAGATCAAGCAGAGTCTCATCACCGACAACCCCGACACTGATCGCTGCCAGATAGTCTGTGATTGGAAACACGCTCAGTTTATGCTGGAGCGCAATCTTGTTGATCGCAAAGGCCATAGCGACAAAAGCGCCCGTAATCGAAGCTGTCCGTGTTCCGCCATCCGCTTGGATGACATCGCAGTCCAGCGTAATGCTGCGCTCGCCGAGAGCATGCAGGTTCACTACAGAACGTAGTGCGCGGCCGATCAGACGCTGAATTTCCATCGTACGCCCGGTCAGCTTGCCGCGTGCCGCTTCACGCTGATTGCGCGTCTGCGTCGCACGGGGGAGCATGGAATACTCGGCGGTTACCCAGCCTTTACCCTGTCCTTTCAGGAATGGAGGTACCTTCTCGTCCACCGTAGCGGTACAAATGACCTTGGTGTCCCCCATTTCAATGATCACGGAACCTTCCGCGTATTTATTGGTTTGAGTCGTTATTGTCAGCGGCCTTAGCTGATCTGCATTGCGCCCGTTTGATCTCATCTTTTCTGCCTCCTACATCTCTAGCTCTAAGTTTGTTGTGAATTGCATTTACAGGAAAATAACACTCCATTAGCCTCAGCGTCTGCCCTCTTACATTCTAAGCAGAAAGGGATGCCATCCCCATAAGAATCAGGACGGCATCGCCTTGAAATTCCATCTATAAGATTCGGAAAAGCCAGGCATAGATACCTGTAACGCTTACGGTAGCCGGTTCAGTAGATTTCTGACTCCCTGTAGCAGCCGTTTCTTCTTAGCAAGTTTATTCTACCAAAGAGCAGGCACAAAAGCATCTTTTGCCCTTACCTTCGATTCTAGAGGGGCAGCACATTCACATATTCAGGGGCCGATACCGGCTGTCCGTAGTCAACGTTATTGGTGCCGGTTACTGTTTTTTGCCCGTTCATGCGGATCTGCACCAGGGCATCGTCGGCGTTCTGCGCAACGGTAAGCACAACGGATTCCAGCATTTCCGCCGGAACTCCCTTACCGTCCGCGAACATATCATCCTTCAGGGAAACGGTGACCACCCCGTTTTGCCCGGCTTCAACCGAGTCCAGCACTGTCTCCTGGGTCATTACCATCTCCAGCCCCTTCTGCGTCTCCGGACCGGCAATCAGCTCATTCAGCGCCGCCTTCAATGGTTCCTGTCCTGCGGGTACAAAGCGGGTAACAGGTACATAATACTGATAACTGCCGTCAGACGAAGCTGCAGAAAAGTATACCGTGACCGCGCTCGAATTCATCAGCAACGGTCCATTTTGGGGCAGGTTGATTCCGAAGGTCCGGGTTAACGGGCGGTCCAGCGGTGTGCCGAGCAGCGGCATCTCCGTAAGCTTCTTCCCGTCCACCCACAGCTGCACGCCCTGAATTCCGTCCTGTCCGGTCAGTGTCCAGGTGACCGCTTCAAGTATTTTGCGTTCATCTTCCGCTTCGTAATCATTAAACTTGGAGTTGAACTCAACCACGGCCAGCTTATCCTTATCCACGGTGATGTTCTTCACTTCCGTTCCGGCAGGAAGCACACCCTTGAAGCCCTCAGGCAATGCTGATGCATACTTCCCTTTGCTGACCAGTGCAGTGAGCGAATCTTTCAGCATGGCTTCATCCTTGCCTTCCTGCAGGCTCAGGGACACCGGGGCTAGCAGGCCATTTCCATCTTCCAGAAAGACGGTTGTCCGCTCTCCGGCTGCAGCAGCCTTAGAATTATCCGTACTTACCCCGGCCGACAGGTCAGCCCCCTCCAGCGCTACGGGTCCGAATACTCCTGTATCCAGTGTCCCATCACCGCTGACTTGCAGCATCTGCGCTTCGACCTCACTTGGCGGCGGATCCACCGCTGCCGATTCCGAGCCGAACAGCGTACAGCCGGACAAGGTTAACGGAACTGCGAGCAGACATGCTGCGGAGAGCCCGCGGATGTGTTTCATATGTTTCATGAATGATTACCCCTTTCAACGCTTGAGATCAGTTGTACTGCTATGTATACGAGCCCTCTGCTCAAAAAATAACAACAGCTTATCCTGAATTCCCGGTTTCTGGACAATTGCAGCGCAGGCAGGGTACAATTTTCTAAGCTATCCAAACTAAGACACATTTATGGGGTGACTGATCATGGCTGATGCTAATGCAAAAATACCTTACAGTCTAAACAGCAAAAAAGTCGCGGAAGCAACCAGGTTCTGGCTGCAAAAACGCGGAGTATCTTTGGAAGAAATCGCCGAGCTGGTGATGCTGCTGCAGAAGAAATATTATCCGAACCTCACGATGGAAGAATGTGTGCATAACGTAGAGATGGTGCTCAGCAAACGTGAAGTCCAGAACGCCGTTCTCACAGGTATCCAGCTGGATGTTCTGGCTGAAGAGGGCAAGCTATTCTCCCCACTGCAGGATATGATCGAAAATGATGAGAGCTTATATGGCGTCGATGAGATCCTGGCATTTTCCATTGTGAACGTATACGGGAGTATCGGCTTCACCAACTACGGCTATGTGGATAAGCTGAAACCCGGTGTGCTTGAACGGCTGAACGACAAAACTACCGGCCAAATCCACACTTATCTGGACGACATTGTGGGGGCTGTGGCTGCTGCAGCTAGCTCGCGCATCGCGCACCGGAAGCAGGCCGAACGCGAGCAGGAGCTTGGCCTACCGCATGAGCCTGAAGATCTTGAAGCCGCGTCACGGAAGACAGCGCAAGAGGGAACGCAGCCGGAATAGCGGATTGCCGGATATTGGATCTGCCGACTTCGGACAGACCACCACATATGGCTGGTCTGCTCCGAATAATTGAGGGTAAGGAAGGTGAGGACAGGATGACCTATTCCTTTGTGATCAGCCCTGTGCTGGTACAGGATTTTGAGAGTGAAGATGAGCTGATCGAGCGCTGCAAGGAGTGGAATCTATTATCCACCACAGCGACCAGGGTCAAAACCTATCTGTATAAGCGGCAAGGGCTTTCTTTGCCCTGTGAAATTGTAGGTTATGTGGATCCTCAGACCGTTGTAATTCAATTCGAGAACAAACAGCAGCACTGTATTCACCCTGCTTATCTAAAAGAAATGCAGACTGCCTCGTTCGGCTCAAGAGCAGGCGCTGTATCCGAAGCAGCGAAGACGGAGGACTCCGGAACTGATCCTGAAGAGGCCATGGTGGAAGAGGGGGCAGCAGATTCAGCAGCCGGTACGGAAGAAAACGGAGACGCAGAGGTCACACCTTCAATGGCTGTGAGATTGGGGGCTGAAGAAGATGCAGCCGTTGTAGCCGACGATATGCCAGATGCTCCAAAGAAAAAGCCGGCCAAATCCCCAAAGAAGACGGCCCTAGTTCTACCTGAAGAGAAGCTGCAGATGACGGCTGTCGTCAAAGAATTCACAACCGTACCCAATCATTTCTCCGATAACGATGATGAGGTAATCATTTACGAGGGGGTGTCTGTGGAGGGTCACGATCTTGCGATCGAAGAAGTCTGGTCCAGCCACAGCGCAACGCTAAAAAAACTGGAGCTCGCTGTCGGCGATACCGTGTCCTTTGAAGCAAAGGTCGTGGCTAAGAAGCTCACTCAGCATCCAGTTAAGTACAAAATCAATAACCCATCCAAGATCAAAAAGCTGGGCTGAGCGTTGTGCCGGGTGGTTCAGCCAAGAGCGCCTCGGCAACAAAGGAACCGCCTCGGGCGACTCCACAACGGCACTTCTGCCGTTGTTTCTGAGCAAACCCGCCCACGGTGCCTCAACAACGGCACTTCTGCCGTTGTTTCTCAAAAAGGCCAGACCACGTATACATGGGGTTCCCCCTGTCCATACGTGGCCTGGCCTTGTTCATCTTCTGCTGCTCGTCTACGCGCAGCTTACTTCACTGCCGCGAACGTGGTTACACCGCCGGACACCGGCTGGATGACCTCCGCCCGCTCCCGGCGCACCAGCTCGGCCAGATGGGCCAACGCCTCGCTCATGGCAAACCGCATCTGGTGCGCGTTCGACACGCGGCTGCGGAACAGCGCTTCGCATACCGCGAAGCCGCTGAGCGGGCCACCTTCGAGCAGAGCGGCAGTCGTATACAGCCGCTCCTCATGATGGCGCAGCAGGCTGTCCGCCCGCTCCGTGAAACCCGCAAACGGTTTCCGGTGGCCCGGAAACGCCTGGGTCACCCGGAGACTGCGAAGCTCGCGCAGCCCCTCCATGAAGGTCAGCAGCGGCTGCGGATCGCTGCCCGGCTGCAGGCTGACATTGGGCGAAATTTGCGGCAGCACGGTGTCGCCGCACAGAATCTGCCCGCTGCCGCCGTGGTAAAAGGACAGGTGCCCCGGCGCATGCCCGCCGGTCACTAGCGGCTGCCACTCCCGGTGCCCCATGGGGAACGGATCGATAGTATTGAGATATGTCACCTCAGGCTGAGGGGTGACCTGGGGCAAGAAGCGCTCCAAATGCTCCCTGATCCCCTCCACCCAATCCCCAGGCATGCCATGGCTGATGAAGAACAGCGGCAACGCTTCATTCAGAGTAGCCGCTTCTCCCCAGGTCATCCGGGCTTCGGAATGGGCCCGTTCCGACATCCACACCCTCCCCCCGCTGCGGGACTGCAGCCATCCGGCAAGACCGTAGTGGTCCGGATGATGATGCGTGACCACAATATCCCGGATTCTGCCCCATGAATAGCCCAGCTCCTCCAGAACATTCTCCCAGGCAAGCTCCGCTTCGGGCGTATGCGGACCAGGGTCGATAACCGTAAGCTGGCCGTTCCGGTCAGGGAGAATATAGCTGTTCACCTGGCGCAGAGGCGGGTCCATCGGAACCGAGACCTGAATAATGCCCTCCTCCCATGAGGTCAGATTAGCCTTTCGCATATTACCGTCGCTACCCTTCCCTGGGGTTAGCTCTATCTTCCTCACGCTATCGTCGCCCCCTTCCCCTCGGGTCAGTTCCGCCTTTCGCATGCTGTCGTCCCCACCTCCCCCTCGGGTCAGGCCCGTCTTCTTCATGCTGTCATCACCGCCTTCCCCTGGGGTTCGGTCTGTCTTCTTCACGATGTTGTCACTGGGCGTACACCTGTAAAAATCATCCGCCCGGAGCTCTCCGCCACATATTCATCTTCCTCATAGCTGCCGTGGACAGCCTCCAGTTGAAGACCTGCGGCTGCAATCATCCCGCGGAATGTATCCAGCGGATACAGCTTGACGCGCTCATGGTATACACGGGGAGCTCCACCGGACTTCGAGGTCAGGATGATATCCTTTTTGACATAGCCATCCTCAATCCGCCGCGACTCGTCTATCAGGGTATCCCCAGCCTCACGGACGGAGTGTGGAACCAGATGACGGATGACATGGGCCGGATTCAGAAAATCCACAATGAATTTGCCTCCAGGCACTAACATACGGTGGATTTCCCGAAGCACCTTCACCTGCTCCTCGTCCTCTTCAAAGTAGCCAAATGAAGTGAACAAATTCACCACAGCTTCAAAACCACCCTCAAGCGGCAGCTTCCGCATATCTGAACGTATCCAGGTCACAGCTTCGGCTCCGGTCTGCGCCCGTGCTTCGCGCAGCAGCGACTCAGACAGATCCACACCGGTAACCTTATATCCCGCCTCTGCAAGAGCCAGGGAATGGCGACCCATCCCGCAGCATAGATCAAGCACCCTGGCCCCCTGAGGCAGCCCCAGCCATCCGATCATCCGCTCCACCTCGCGCCGCGCTCCACCGAAATCCCTGTGTCTGTAGACAATTAAGTAATCCTCACCAAAGCTCTCCTCATACCACTCACCCATGTTCCTTCTCCTCCCGCAGCAGCACCTGTACAAACCTCTCTATGTATGCAAATACATCGCCTGATGTAACGCAATTGTACCGCCCTTTATAACTAAACTCAAAAAAGAGTCGCCATTTCGCCATACTTCCCGCGCCATGGCAACTCTTTAGCCATTCTATATAAGTTAAAATTTATCTTCATTTGGCTTTGTCTCTAATTCTGAATGTTTGGACTCTATTCAGTTTTGACCATTTGCCGCTGCAAATAGACTCTTGCTTCATAGGGCCGAAGCTTCAGATTCATCAGATCTTCCTCTTTGGTCGGTGTATAGTTGGAGATCAGCAGCTCCAGCTTCTGTTGCCGGAATTCCTCCGGCAGCTCAAACACGGGCTCCCGCTCAAAAAAGTTCAATACCACCAGCAGCTGCTGATCCTCCAGCGTGCGCGTATACGCATAGATTTCCGGGTGCTCTTCCAGCAGCAGAGCATATTCACCGTAGACAATGACCGGATGCTTTTTTCGCAGCTGAATCAGCTTCTTGTAATAATGATAGATCGAGTCCGGGTCCTTGACCGCACGGGCTGCATTAATCTCCCGGGAATTGGAGTTCACCCGGATCCATGGCACACCTTTCGTGAATCCGCCGTCCTCTCCATCATCCCATTGCATCGGTGTGCGGGCGTTGTCCCGGCTTTTTTTATGGATAGCAGCCATGATGTCAGCTTCGGGAACGCCATTCGTGCGTTTTTCCTCATAATAATTGAGAGTCTCCACATCACGGTAATCATCAATCGACTCAAAGCCCGCATTGGTCATACCGATCTCTTCACCTTGGTAGATATATGGAGTACCCTCCAGCATATGAATAAAGGTAGCCAGCATTTTTGCCGAAGGGATGCGGTAATACATATCGTTGCCGAACCGCGATACCGAACGCGGCTGGTCATGGTTGCACAAATAATTGGCGTTCCAGCCTCTGTTATGCAGGACGGTCTGCCAATTGCTGATGATCTTCTTGAGTTCCAGGAGACTCCATGGAATCGTATCCCATTTCCCACCGCCCGGAGCGGCGCAATCCAGATTCATATGCTCAAATTGAAAGGTCATATTCAGCTCGCGGCGTCCATCCCCGACATAATCCAGCGCCTGTTCCGGACCAAGCCCCGAAGTTTCACCGACCGTCATAATATCGTAGTAGTAGAGCACCTTTTCGTTCAAATTACGCAGCAGTGTGTGGACATGCTCCAGATTGGAGAACATATCATACGCCCGCACAGTCGCCGTCCCTCCCGGATTCAAAGCATCGGGAAAGCCTTCTTTCTTCACAATATGGGCGATTGCATCAAAACGGAACCCGTCAATTCCCTTCTTCAGCCACCACTGTACCATTTCATGCAGCTTGTCAATTACTGCGGGGTTCTCCCAATTCAAATCCGGCTGGAATTTGGAATACAGATGCAGATAATATTCATCTGTCTTGGGATCAAGCTCCCAGACCGAACCGCTGAAGTAGGACTCCCAGTTGTTCGGCGGACCGCCGTTTTTGCCTTTTCTCCAGATGTAATAATCCCGCTTGGGGTTATCCTTCGAGCTTCTGGATTCAATAAACCAGGGATGCTGATGGGAAGTATGGTTCAGCACCAGATCCATCATCAGCTTCATCCCCCTGGAGTGCATCTCCCGCAGCAGCAGGTCAAAATCGTCCATTGTCCCAAATTCCTTCATAATATCGCAATAATCACTGATATCATATCCGTTGTCATGGTTCGGCGATTTATAAATCGGACAGATCCAGATGACATCTACACCGAGATCCTGCAGATAATCCAGCTTGGACATAATTCCGCGCAAATCACCAATCCCGTCACCATTGCTGTCCATGAAGCTTATTGGATAAATCTGGTACACTACACTTTCTTTCCACCATTTTGGGTTCACAAGGATTCCCTCCGCTTCTGCGATTCCTGCTTGGATAAGAAATTTGTTCCGACATCAAGGCCTTCCCGGCCCATTGCGGACATATTTATATATCTTAACCACTCCAGAGGAAGGGAATAACAAATTTCTGATAAAACCTTCGCTTCAGCACATCATTTTTCGCCGGACATCTCACTTCATACTTTTCTGACTACAATAGCCCCACCATTCTCAAACCCTCAAGAATACCGTTCTCACTGACTGGCTTGGTAACATAGCGCGCAGCAGCCTTCACTTCCTCTTCTGCATTGCCCATCGCGATACCATGATCCACAAAGCCCAGCATCTCCAGATCATTCAGTCCATCACCAAACGCATAGATATCTTCCTTCCGGGCCCCGAGCAATTTCATCATTTGAGCTATTCCCCCCGCCTTCGAACCCTTTCCCGGCAGCACATCCATACACACTGGGTGCCAGCGTATAAAATGAAATTGCGGGTACGCCTCTTCGTATAACGCCTGATTCTCTTCCGGGCAAAAAACCAGCGCCTGATAGATCTCGTGCTGCAAAAAATATTCCGCATCATGCGCCGGAAATGCCAGCTTCAGCGAGCCGATGCTGGTTCTGATGTATTCATGCTCCGCAACATTCACCTTCATGCCCAAGGCATCGATATAAGCCATCGGATGATCATTTTTTTCGGCGAACAAGGTTAGATCCTGCAATGAAGGGGTATCCAGGGGATTGCGGTAAATCACTTCTCCTTCAAAAACAACATACTGCCCGTTAAGCGACACATAAGAATCAATGTCCAGCTCTTCGCGCAGATCCTCGAACATGTACGCAGCTCTGCCTGTGGCAATCGCTACATGATGGCCCCGTCTTTTCAGTTCAGCAATGGCTTCCTTCGTGGACGCGGGAATTCTCTTCTCCTCATCATAGATTGTGCCGTCAATATCAAAAAAGATTGTTTTCTTAGTCATGGCTGCTCCATTCTCCTTATCCTTGCTCTCTCTGCTTAGCATTCCTGCTCAAGATTGTAGATGCTTGCCGTGTGTATTTCAATATAGAAATCGGCGGAGCAGAAAAAAAGCAGCACTCGTCTCCTCCAAGAAGACAACCACTGCTTGCACTACCCCTTCTTCAAACCTCGTAATCATTCTTCGTTTATCTGTAGCCGTACCAGGCAATACTCCTCACGCTTATACAGCATTCTGAGCCCGCTGCTGTTCCTCCATCAGCCACTGCACCAGCATATATTCCGGAACTGTGCCTTTATGGGACTCCGCGTATTCGCGTACCCGTTCCAGCAAATGCCCGGCAGTATCCGGTGTAATCACGAGGCCCCACTGGTCCAGCACATGGGATACGCCGCCGGTGCCGGAATGCTTGCCCAGTACAAATTGGTGACTTCGGCCCACTTCCGCAGGATCAAACGTCTGGTACGTAGCCCTTTCCTTCATTAGCCCGTCCACATGAATTCCCGACTCATGGGTAAAAGCCAGCTGCCCGACAATCGGTTTGGCATCGCCCACACTTCGTCCGGAAGCCGCTATCACCTTGTCGGCCAAGCCTTTGAGCATATCAAATCTGATGCGGCTCTCTCCGCCATACAGATGGTGCCAGGCCATAGCGACCTCCTCCATGGCTGCGTTGCCGGTGCGTTCACCGATTCCCGCCACTGTGGTACTGGCCCAGACTGCCCCTGCGGCGATGCCGCTGAGCGTATTCGCGCATGCCAACCCGAAATCGTTATGGCAGTGCACCTCCAGTTCGACATCTGCCGGAACCTCACCGAGCAGTGTGCTAACCCGCTCGGCAATCTGTCCCGGATGATGCGCTGAGACGGTATCCGCATAACGGAACCTGCGGATACCTTCCTTGTAGAGAGAATTCACCAACTGGACCAGAAAGCCCATATTGGCTCTGGACGAATCCTCCATCCCCACCGACACCGTCATTCCCAGCGACAGGGCGTATTCCGCTGCGCCCAGCAGCTTGTTCAGCCCCTCCGCCAGCGTTAGCCCCAGCTTGCCTTGAAGCTGAATCTCGGAGACGGGGATCGACACATGGCTCCAGTTGACTCCAGTGGTCCGTGCCTTGTCGATATCTCCCCGCACCGAGCGGTTCCAAGTCATCAGCTTCATGGGAAGATTCAATTCGGCAATCGCCGCAATATCCTCCTGTTCCCGTATACCCATGGCAGGAATTCCGACCTCTGCCTGTTCAACTCCGCTCTCCGACAGCAACTTTGCGATTTCCAGCTTTTCTGCCCTCGTGAATGAAACTCCAGCCGCCTGTTCCCCATCCCGCAGTGTCGTGTCACATAGCTTGAGACTTTTCACGGTGTACCTCCTTCTCCGCAGCAAGCGCAATTCGGATTACGGGAAATATGGACGCTGTAACAGGCGAAGTCGAGTGAGCTGAAGCGATGCATCACGCCCGCATAAGTTGTCCCTACCCCTGTAATCCATTTTACGGCTTCCAGCGCAGCCATACAACCCGCAATTCCGGAAGTTGCACCCAATACTGGAAATCCAAGCGGCTCCCACTGAGGCTTCACATCCGGGTACAAGCACTCGAGGCAAGGTGTAACTCCAGGAATAATGGTGGTAAGCGAAATTTCAAAGCCGTACATTGCAGCTTCCACCATAGGTGTGCCGGTATCTACACACAGGCGGTTCAGAGCATATCTCTCCGGAAAATCATAACGCGCGTCGATCACAATATCCGCATCATGGACCCAAGGTTTGGCATGGTCATATTCAATTCTCGCATTGTAGCCTTCAATCTCGACATGCGGGTTCAGCCGCTTCAAACGGGCTATAGCTGTACTCATCCGCTCCATCCCCAGATGATCCGTGTCCATCAGAATTTGCCGGTTGAGATCAGGCGGCACAATCATTCCTTCATGGGCCAAAATAAGCTTACCGACGCCTGCTGCAGCCAAATACATGGCAGCCGTTCCTCCAAGTCCGCCAATTCCCGCCACCATGACTGCCGCTTCCTTCAGCGCCTTCTGCCCATCTTCTCCCAGCAGCTTAAGCTGGCGGGCATAACGTTCCATCTCCAAACCACCGGCAAGCTGCTCCATTCCTGATTCCCCCTGTGACTGAACATGAATTTACGTTTGCTAGCCTTCCAGACTCAGCAAACCGTGGAATGCAGTCATTTCATTATATTTCTCCAGAAATGCAAGCCCCTCCTCGATACATTCCACTCCATAGCGGATAGTCTTCTCCTCGGAGGTGAAAGGGAACGGAGCACCGGCCCGGAGACTTTTGAGCACCAGAATCACACGCCCGGTATACAGGAGCCCTCGCCCAAAGCCTTCCACATTAATCTCTGCAGTACTTTGTACCATGGCTCCGCTCTTCTCTTCCATGACCCCGGCGATCGCCTGGAACAGAACCGGAACCTGCTGGCGCACCTTCGGTGATACCGCACAGTTGAATTCGGATTTATCCCTGTCCTCGGCCGAAGCCAGAAACAGCTTGGTGATCTTCTCCTGCGGGGACAGTGAAGCATGACGGCCGAAGAAGTCGGCTGTATCCAAAAGATGACATAACCGGCGGACAAAAGCATCCGCCATCTCCTGATCCAGTTCTTTTACAGCCTTGCGGCGGCGGGGTTTAACCGTCGCCAGCCCCCTCTCTTCACGGAATAGCCCAGCTTGAGACGGCATCTCCTTATTAGCCAGCGGTTCCATTTGCTTCCTCCCCTTCCCCTATGCCTTCCTCTTCGGAACGCAGGACTTTGGCCAGCCACATCGGTGGCTTACCCTGAAGCATCTCAACCAGACGTTTCACCTGCTCGTCAATCGGGCTGCCGAATGGAACCTTGACCGGCATAATCTTGCGGCGGGTCACCCGCGCGGCGGCCGAAGCACCAATCTGCATCATGAAAATCAAGGTACAATCTTCTATCGTCACCAGGCGGCTGTCAATTTTGCCGGCTTCATCCTGATTGAGAAGAACCGGCACCTTGCGGAGCTCTACCAGTGCACCGCCATTTTTGGTCACATTATATACGGCGAACATAGGACTTTGCCCGAAATGGGCATTGACTCGGGTACCATCATCTGTGGCGAATGCTACTTTCACGGTGTTCAGCCTCCCTCTGCATTAACAGATTCCCTGCTTTATTACTCCACTCCATGGCGCCCCTGTATCCTACAGAGACTGACATATAGGCACCCAGCTCGTTCCATACCGGAAACCCTGCCGGCATAAATGCAGCACCGATCCTCTGTGCTCCGGCAATGCCGTGCGAGTTGCTGATCCATAGATCAGCGCCTTTGCCCAGCACTTCGGCATCGTCCAGATCCCCTACCCATACCTCACACTCCATCCCTGCAATCAGCGGGGTTTCATAGGAGGCAATCCGTGCTTTCTGTTCCACACCCAGCTCCTCAAGCCATCCGGAGATTGAGTACAGGTGGTCTGGCTCCAGTGCAGCCATAACAGACATTCCAGCGAACTGGAAATGCGCGTCAAGCATGCTGTCGAGCAGATTCTCCCGCTGCCAGCAATACCGTAGCGGCACCGGTTCTCCGCTGATCTGATGCAGAAAATGCAGCAGTTCATCAGAAGCCTTAAGCCCCATCGCGCGTTCGAATACCTTGTACGGCGTACCGAGCGCATTATGGAGTCTCCTTGCCGGACGCTCCATACTGCCGCCTATAGCGATCGTTAGCCCGGACTGCAGGCTCTGCAGCATGGAATCCAGTGGTACACCGCCACGGGTCAGCGGGGAGAACCCGGTCAGCAAATGCCCTGACAAGGAGGTTGAGATATCGGGTAGCGCAATAACCTCGAACCCGAAGGAAGATATCATCTCCTTCAGTTCCATTACATCTGCAGGGGTCAAAAATGAGCCGGGCAGCAGGGTAATCTGCCGGGTATTAACGCTCCGCGGGCCCTTATGCCCTACCTGCTGGATCATCTCATCGATCATGGATTCCACGGTAGCGCTGAAGCCGGATTCAAGTGAACCGCGGAAATCCGGCAATACCACGGAGAAAGCAAGCCCACCGCGCATATTCCGTTCCCGTTTGTAAGACTTGAGCATGCTCTGATAATCCACTCCGGCGACATCGGTCAATTCCGTTCCGATGATCCCGACAATGTCAGGCCGGTGCTTGCTAAGCACCACGTTCAGGGCATCCTCCAGGTTGCGGTTGGCGTCAAAGATCACATCCATCTCCTGCAGCGCGGAGGTCTGCACGGCGATCGGTTCGCGAAAGTGGCGGGTCAGCAGCGCCTTCGGAAAAGCAGAGCAGCCTTGCGAACCGTGTATTATCGGCATGGCGCGGTAACAGCCCTGCAGTGCTAGCACGGCACCGAGCGACTGGCCGATCTTGATCGGATTGACCGAAGCCGGTTTCTTTCTTCTGTTAACGGTCATAGGGAGGCGCCTCCTTATCCCATGGAGCCGGACTTGCTGCCAGCTTCCAGATCGGATTAGCCAGGGAATAAGTCAGCTCCTTGGCAAGCCGCAGGAGTCCTTCATATCCCGCATATGCCTTATGTCTCTCCTGATTAATATCAATGAACGGAATCTGTTCCTTCATGGCTACATACATGTTGCGGCCGCCTGCGATCATAATATCTGCTTTGCGTTCCCGAACCGTTTTGAGGATGCGGCTGGCTCCGCCTTCCGGAATATATTCGGTATCATCCCCCACACGATCGGCAATCCGCCGGACGTCATCCTCCGTGCTTTTGTTCGTACCCACGCCTACTACTTGAACACCAAGCTCTTTTAGTGCAGAAATAACCGACCAGCTTTTAACGCCGCCGGTATAGAGCACCGCCTTTTTTCCTTTCAAGATCTTACGGTAAGGACGCAATTCCTGGCTGAGACGGGCCTCTTCACGTTCGGTCAGGCGGTCTACCCGGCGTTCCATTTCGCGGTCATTCATCAAATAAGCCATTTGCCTTAGCGAATAGGTCGTTTCCTTGGCACCATAGAAGGAGCCCTCGAAATAAGGAATATCGTATCTCGACTCCATCTCCTTGGCGAGTCCCAGCAAGGCGCGGCTGCAGACAACCATGTTCACCTTCGCCCGATGCGCCCAGGTAATCTCCTTATAGCGGGCATCTCCTGTAATACGTGAGGTTACCGAAATACCGGCACTGCTCATCAGCTTCTCGATATCCCACATCTCGCCTGCGATATTGTACTCCCCTATAAGATTAATGCCCATAGACATTCCAGGGTCCGGTTCCCCGGTGCCGATCACGTACTGCAGCAGCGCATCTCCGGCGAGACGGTTGCCGAGATTCTTGCTGCCGACAAACCCTGGACTGTTCACAGGGATGACCGGTATACCGAGCCGTTCTGAAGCCGCCTTGCAGACGGCATCCATGTCTTCACCGGTCAGAGCAGTCACACAGGTTGAATATACAAATATTGCCGGAGGCGCAAAGCGCCCGGCAATATAGTCAATACTATCCTTCAGTTTCTTTTCTCCACCAAAAATAATATCGGAATCGGTTAGATCCGTAGAAAATCCATATTGAGACATTGAGGATCCGCTGGAGAGGGTTCCCCTGCTCTCCCAGCTGTTCCCGGCGCAAGCAATCGGACCATGAACAAGATGTGCGGCGTCCATTATCGGCAGCAAAGTAATTTGGGCTCCGTCGAAGGAGCAGCCTCCAGCCGCTTCACCCGGTTTGGGCCGTGGACAGGGCTTTACTTTCGGGGCTAGGCTCCCGCAAGCCTCGGAGTCAAATTCGTCTTTTCGAACAGGTTCCATGGCTCTTCATCTCCTTCGCTAAAGTCGCTGGCTTCACGTAGATGATTTAAATGAATGGATTACCGGACCAGATCATAGTTAAAGCCGGAGTTGTTACGGTCAAGCTCATCCAGTACAGTATTCACAATCAGGCTCAGCAGGTTCAGAGTCCCCTGATAGCCGATAATCGGATAACGGTGCATGTGATGACGGTCGAGAATCGGGAATCCTACCCGGATTAGCGGCACACCTGCATCCTTGGCGGCAAACTTCAGATGCGAGCTGCCGATAGCCAGATCAACCGGATCATTCAAGAGCAGTGAGCGCATATGCCAGAGGTCATTGCCGATGTACAGGGTAGCTTCTGAACCATAGGGGCTTGAATCCAGAAGCGCCTGGGCTTCGTCCTTGAACTTCACTTCATTGAAATCCACATCACCGTTCGAGCACACGATATGCACGGGTTCCATGCCCACTTCGAGGCAGAATCCAATCAGTCCGATCAACAGATCAGGATCTCCTACGAGTGCAACCCGTTTGCCATGCAGGTAAGGATGACTGTCCGTCAAGGCATCTACCACACGGCCCCGTTCTTCGGTAAGTGAAGCCGGAACCTTAAGACCTGTCAGTTCGCTGATTGCTTCCAGCAGCTTATCGGTACCGGTGATTCCCAGAGGCGTAGACATTGCCGTGATCTGCTGGTTCCAGGTTCCGCTGATGAAGTCCTGGGTCTTCTTCAGTGTATATTTCTGAAGAGACAGCGAGCCTAGTGCATTGGCTGCTAAAGGCACATCAGCAAGCTTTGTACCCCCGTAATAATATTCATACTCGCCAGTTGCAGGAGAGTCATAGTTACCGCTGTGATCTCCAAGGATCGTATATTTGGTATCGAAGGCATCAAGGATTTTACGGATTTCCGCAAAGTTGCCGGTGTAAGGCTCAAAACCCAGCATTACATTCAGCTTCTCCCCTGACTCTTCCCCGCTTCCAGGGTTAGCCTTCATTCCGGAGCGTTCATACAGGTAGCTCAATATCCCCTTCAGCATGGAATCATAGCCCGTGATATGCGAGCCCACAAAGCTCGGTGTATTACAAAAGGCTACAGGGAATTCTTCCGTGATCACCCCTTTAATGCGGGCATTGCCGATAAAAGAGGAAAGATCATCTCCGATGACTTCAGCCATACAAGTTGTACAGAGGGCTACCATCTCCGGTTTGTAAAGGGCAATACTGTTCTCCAATCCGTCGATCAGATTGTTCATACCGCCGAACACTGCAGCGTCCTCAGTCATCGAAGAAGAAACCGCAGGCGTAGGTTCCTTGAAGTGGCGGCTGAGATGGCTGCGGAAATACGAGTTGCAGCCCTGCGATCCATGAACGAAAGGCAGTGTCTTCTCGAATCCGAGTGCGGCCATTACTGAACCTAGCGGCTGGCAGGCTTTATGCGGATTGATGACCACAGCTTTGCGGTCAAAGTTCTTTTCCATATATTCAGCGGATTTGGAATAGGCGAGTGCTTCTGCCGTATCCTGATCGCTGCAGGGAGCCTCGAATTGTTTTTTGTTTTCCCGCTGCTGCACGTAGCGTTCTTCCGAGAACAAGGAGTTATAGTCCGGGAGAATCAGTCTGTCCTTACTCATACGCCCGCCCCCTCTTTTTGCACTTTTTCCTTCTTGGTGATCAGATTCCATACCGGACTGTTCACAGTCATATCCATATCTTTGGCAAAAATCTTAAACCCGTCAAATCCATGATACGGGCCGCTGTAATCCCAGGAATGCATTTGGCGGAAGGGTACGCCCATCTTGTGATACACGTACTTTTCCTTGACGCCCGAGCCTACCAGATCGACATTCAGTTTCTGGGCGAGCTCTTCCAGCTCATAGGCAGTCGGGTCATCCATAATGATGGTTCCTTCCTTCATCATCGGGAAGGTCTTTTCATAGTCGTCCTTATGGGCAAATTCATAACCGGAGGCTACGATATCCATGCCCAGATCTTCATAAGCGCCGATCGTATGGCGGGAACGCAGGCCGCCGATCATCAGCAGGACCTTTTTGTTCTCCAGCCGCGGTTTGAATTTCTTAATGATTTTATCCATTTCCGGTTGGTGTCTGGCGATCATCTTCTCGCAATTCTCCTGGATCGTCTCATCGAACCGGGCGGCAATCGCACGAAGGCTCTCATAGGTCTTGGTTGGGCCAAAGAAGTTGTACTCCATCCACGGAATATCGTAAGCCTTCTCCATATGCTCTACCATATAGTTCATCGAGCGGTGGCAGTGGATCAGGTTCAGCTTGGCCTTATGGGCAATTTCCAGTTCGTTCAGAGTACCGTCGCCAGACCACTGGGCAATGACGCGAAGCCCCATTTCCTCCAGTAGAATCCGGGAAGCCCATGCATCACCGCCGATATTATAATCGCCGATAATATTAACATCGTAAGGGCCGGTTTCTGCCAGCTCGGCTTTGCCGAGCACGAAATCGCGGATGGCATCATTGGCAATATGATGACCCAGCGATTGGCTGACGCCGCGGAATCCTTCACAGCGCACCGGAACAATCGGCATTTCCAGCTCTTTGGACATTTTTTTGGATACTGCTTCAATATCGTCGCCGATCAGACCCACCGGACATTCGGATTGTACGGAGATCCCTTTGGCCAGCGGGAACATTTCCGTGATCTCGCGCATAATAACTTCCAGTTTCTTATCACCGCCGAAGACGATATCCGTCTCCTGAAAATCACTAGTGATCTGCATAGCCGTAAAATTATCGATTCCCAGCGTCCCGTTGGCATAGTTGCGGCGTGTACCCCAGCTGTACTGTCCGCAGCCGATGGGACCGTGGCTGATATGCACCATATCCTTGATGGGGCCCCATACCACACCTTTGGAGCCTGCATAGGAGCATCCGCGGGGCGTCATTACACCCGGTCGGGATTTAATATTAGATTTCAGGGCACAGGTGCCACAGGATTGCGCTTCTTCGGTATTAATCTGAAAATGCTTTTCGCGGTCTTTCTTCGCCTTTTTGGGATAGGCTTCCAGAACCTCTTCTACGATTTGCTTATTCTCTTCGATATTCAGTCCCATATATTGACCCTCCTTTTCGTGGTGCAGGACGCTTAAGCCGCCTGCGTGGCCATTAGCCACTGAAAGTTCATCCGGTGAAGGCCGCCTCTCCACTCCCGTTCACCGGATGACCGGGTATTCACGGCTTGGCAGTCTTATTGGCCGGAAGCTTGCAGCTTCTTGATTGCTGCTTCTTCATCTTCGATGATACCGAATTCCATCAGCAGCTCTTCCAGCTCTTCCATGGAAATTGGAGTAGGGATCGTCAGCATTTTGTTGTTGAGGATTTTTTCAGCCAGGATCTCATATTCCTTGGCTTGTTGATGAGCAGGGTTGTATTGGGCTACTGTCATTCTGCGCAGCTCGGCATGCTGAACGATATTATCACGGGGTACGAAATGAATCATTTGTGTGTTCAGGCGGCGGGCAAGCTCCATGATCAGTTCATCTTCACGGTCAGTGTTACGGCTGTTGCAGATCAGCCCGCCCAATCTCACACCGCCGCTAGTTGCATATTTGAGGATACCGCGTGCAATGTTGTTGGCAGCGTACATGGCCATCATCTCACCGGAACACACGATGTAGATCTCTTGTGCCTTGCCTTCACGGATTGGCATTGCAAAACCGCCGCATACCACGTCGCCCAGAACGTCATAGGATACGAAGTCCAGATCCTGATACGCGCCTTCCTGCTCCAGAAAGTTGATGGCAGTAATAATACCGCGTCCTGCGCAGCCTACACCCGGTTCAGGTCCGCCGCACTCTACGTTGATGATGTCGCCAAAGCCGGTCTGAAGCACATCTTCAAGCTCCAGATCCTCTACCGAACCCAGTTCAGCCGCCAGCTCCAGTACGGAGTTCTGTGCTTTGGTGTTCAGAATCAGGCGGGTGGAGTCTGCCTTAGGGTCACAGCCTACAATCATAATTCTTTGTTTGAATTTGGTTGCCAATTGGGCCAAAGTGTTTTGGGAAGTTGTGGATTTACCGATACCGCCTTTACCGTAAAAAGCTATTTGTCTCATCATTCATCATCCCTTCGAAATGTTTATATTTTCAAAATAAGAGCTGTACTTCACACTTTCGAGAATCGCTTCCTGTATTCCACCTTTGCGGACGAGCGGCAAGACTCCGATTTGGTTCAGCTTGGCACGCGGGCCATCACCGATGCCGGAGCAGAGAAGTATGCGGCAATCACTTAGAATGGATATGATTTCTTGCAGCGTGGCGGCTTTATCGCCATTGCAGTCTGCTGTGCCTTGGCAGTACGCTTGTATCTTACGGACACCGAGCAGTTGTACATTTGCTCCGTCGGTATCGTAGACCAGGAACTCCGTCGCATGGCCAAAATGCTGATTGACCTTGTCACCGCCTCTGGTAGCAACTGCGACCCTGATTTTCGGAGCATTCTGCTGCAGGCGTCTGGCCTGTTTGGCCTGAACCCGCTCGCGGATCTTCGCATCAAGCTCTCCTTGGAACAACGCTCTGGCCTCCTGGTTGATCACCGGATCAGCTTCCATCCCTTCAAGGGGGAAATCCTGATTGCGGTCCTGGCCCAGCAGCCCGATCGCGTCCGCACGGCATTGCCGGCAGTGGCGCATCACCTTCATGCCATCACGGCCAAGAAGCTCCTGCAGGTTGTGCAGCTCCTTCGGACGGGGCGCCGTGCGGCCATCCAATTCGTACTGGCTGCCCGGTGCGATAATAAGCGGTGTAACGTTGTGCAGTGTAGCCCCGAGCTCTTTTACTCTTTGGGACACTGCGGGCAAATGATGATCGTTGACCCCGGGAATCATAATGGAATTAACTTTGACGAGAATCCCCAGCTGAGCCAGCAGTTCAAGACCCATCAGCTGACGGCTGATCAGCAGCTCCGCTGCCTCCCTTCCTTCGTAACGCACGCCTTCGTCGAATACCCAAGGATAAATCTCTTGTGCGACATCAGGGTCAATGGCATTAATGGTGATGGTGACATGGCGGATGCCAAGCTCCATAATCTCATCGATATGCCGGTACAGCGTCAATCCGTTGGTGCTGAGGCAAAGGGAGACATCAGGCACATACTCCTTGACCCGGGCAAAGGTATCGAACGTCTGCTCAGGATTCGCCAGCGGATCACCCGGCCCGGCGATGCCGACAACCGAAAGCTGCATGAGCTGAGCCGCTACTCCCTTTACTTTGCGTTCTGCCTGTTCCGGGGTAAGCACCTCACTGACCACTCCAGGCCTGCTCTCATTCACGCAGTCAAACTTGCGGTTGCAATAATTGCACTGGATGTTACAGGCGGGAGCTACCGGAATATGCATCCTGGCGTAAAACCGGTGGGCTTCCTCGCTGTAGCAAGGGTGGCGGCTAATCTCCTCCTCTGCTTCCTTTGATATGCACGACGACGGCAGCATCATTTCCCACCTCCTAAAAGTTTTACGAGCATTGACTTCACTGATTTGTCTTCGAGTAAAACTTGCTTCGTAAGCATCTGCTTAAGTAGTAGTAGAGAGTTTGGCCGGCTGAGTTAAATGATTATGTGTTATGTTATCTAACACAAAATCGCTTGGCTGCTTTAATTAGTCTCATCATATTTTCATTCCTATACATCGTCAATCTAGTTTAGGCTTAAAAAGCCCTTATTTTCCTTATGTTTGCAGTTTCGCCATATCGTATGTAAGGTTATCTAACTTGTAAGTATCATGTTTCCGTTTCCATTACAATCGTTTTCTATTGATATTTATTCTCACGAGCATTGACAATGACTCTCAAGTCGTATATGATACTTTTAAGTCAAACACACAAATAATAAAATTTAATATATCCCGTAAAGGGGAGTAGCTGTTAGATAAAATCGTCAATACGAGAACGTGAGGATGTTCTCCGGTTTTATCGGCAATGAACTATTGTTAGCGAGACCTTTACCAATCAGGTTAGTCCTTTATTCCAAAGGCTGATCTGCTTGGTAAAGGTCTTTTTTATATACTTTTGGCAAAGATAATGGTATCACAGGAATTTATTAGTGGTATTCATATCCAAATGAGGAGGAAGCAGCAATGGATTGGGGATTATTATTAGAATACGGATGGGTATTGCTTGTTCTCGTAGCACTGGAAGGGTTGCTCGCCGCAGATAACGCACTGGTACTGGCAATCATGGTTAAACATCTTCCTGATGAGGAACGCAAAAAGGCTTTGTTCTATGGGTTAGCCGGGGCGTTTGTGTTCCGGTTTGGATCGCTCTTCGTTATCTCTTATCTGGTGGACATTTGGCAGGTACAAGCTATTGGAGCCATCTACTTGCTGTTCATCGCAGGTAACCATATCTTCCGAAAAGTGCTGTTCAAGAAGCCGGTTACCGAAGAGGCTGCCGAAAGCGGCAGTGAGAAAGCTGCAGAAAAGAAGAAGTCCAGCTTCTGGTTCACCGTTTTTAAAGTCGAAGTAGCAGATATCGCCTTTGCCGTTGACTCTATCCTGGCGGCTGTTGCCCTTGCCGTCGCACTTCCGCCAAGCGGAATCCGCAATATCGGGGGACTCGACGGAGGACAATTCCTTGTCATTTTTGCCGGTGGATTCATCGGACTGGTCATTATGCGGTTTGCAGCCTCCTTCTTCGTCAAGCTGCTCCACTCCCGTCCCGGTCTTGAAGTTGCCGCATTCTTTATTGTCGGCTGGGTGGGTATCAAACTGGCTGTCATCACTCTGGCCCATCCCTCACTGGGTGTGCTGTCTGAAGACTTCGCCCACAGCACCTGGTGGAAGGCTACCTTCTATGTAGTGCTTGTAATCATTGCAGCCACCGGCTGGTTCATGAGCAGTCACACCATTGAAGAGAATGAAGGCGAGAATCCGGTTCGTGAAGTAGATAAGCAACTCGGTAAATAAACACCGGCCGTCATACCCAAAAACACAAAAGCCTGTCTCCGCCATCAAGCGGGAACAGGCTTTTGCTGTATATCTATTAGAAGAATCAGTACTGGCGAATATTCTTGCCGATGTTCTGGTCCACTCTGCCCTGCAATTCTACAAGCTTCATCACGACATTTGCAATGCCGGCTTTGGTTACATTTTGCCGCGGATTGAATTTGCCGTTGTCTCCCTCAAGTAGACCGAGCTTCACAGCCAGCGCCACCGCACCTTTGTCCTTGATCGAGGCACTGTCGCTGAAGCTGCTCACAGCGATGTCATTTTCCAGGAACGCAGCGAGCTTATTGTATTTCAAAAAGGAGGCCAGCAGCACGGCGAGCTGTTCGCGGCTCAGCTTATCGCCCGGCTGCAGCACTGTGTCCTTGCTGATCCAGCCGTAATTAACGGCGAAGCTTACAGCCTGATAATACTCATTGTCCGGGCTTACACCGGCAACGGCCTTCGGTTCTGTTCCATTCGAATATCCTGAATAGTATGGAGTTGAGGCTTTGGCGATGATGTTAAACCAATCTCCCACGGTGATTTCCTGATCCGGGTTTATTTTATTGTCTTCATCCGGGATAAGGACACCATACTTCACCAATTCGGTTAATGCTTTTTCCGCAGGATGGCCCTTGAGGTCCACCGGAGTAGACGGAACTACATTCTGGTTGTAATAGGTGTTAACCTGCACCCATTTACCCGTCGTGGCATCCAGGACTGCCGTCTGATCTTGTTCGTTAACCGGCAGTGGACTATAGACAAGCTTCACCCGTGGTTCTACGAACACATTGTTGCTGTACATTCCACCAATACGGCTATATTGAAGCTTTACTACGTACCGGTCTTTATAGCTTTTCAGTGCCTCGCTTTGAGATATGGCTGGGGCGGACTCCTTTATCGTTCCGAGATCACTACGGCTCATTGCGGAATAGCTTTGGAGTCTGCCGTACTTATCCATAACCAGCGAAATGCCTGAATCACTTAGCGGGATGCCCTTATAATAACGGACAAATATAAACCGGAAGCCTTTGCCATCCGGAAGCACACTCCACGTCCCGCCATGCTCCTCCAGCTTGAGTACGCCGCTGGCCTGATCGTACAAACGGTTGACAAGTGTTATCGCCTGCTGCTTGGCTTCCGCCTGAGTCAGCTTCTTCCCCCCGGCAGGCGCAGGCTGCGGCTTCACTTCCGTGCTGCCGGTAAATTGGTCCAGCTGAAATTGGTAGATCTGGCCGGTTGCCGCATCCACCTCAGCGTAAGTGGTAGCCGGAAATCCAGACATTGGTGCGCTGCGGTTCTCACGCCAGGAGAGTCTCCAGACCTTCTGCTTCGTATTCGGATAGACGTTACCCTGCATTTGGTCCTCAAGCTTGCGTCCTACGGGAATCGGAATTCTCTGCTGAACAAGCTTGGCAGCTTCCGCTGCGGTAAGCTCTTTGCCTGTACTCACGGCCTGGAACCGGTCCTTTGTCTGAGGGACAGCCTCGTAGGTGAACGGCAAAGCGGAGACTTCCGTGCCTTCGATGTCAATCCTTTTACCGGTCTGGGCATCTATTGAATACAGCGACTGTTCCTGCGGACGCCAGCCCAGTATCCAGCGTTCTACAGCACCATCCTTGTAGACCGGAATATAGTAGAGACCCAAGGCAAAGCTGTCCGTATACTTCTTCTGGGCGGATTCCAGAGAAACGGCGGGCTTGGCCGAAGGATAATTCAATCCGGGGAACGGTCTGTTAAATTGAATGATATTTCCATTACCATCTACAGTGATCCATAGAGCATCCGAAGCGGTAGGCAGACTATTTTTCAGAAGCTTGAAGGAGAAGTTATATTGAACCGCTCCGAACAGGCTGCTCCCTGCAGCATTCATAGCCTCATTATCAACGGGCTGAATATCACCTGCTCCCAGGGAAGGTGCTGCTTTGGCAATAAACTTCTGCGCTTGAACCAGAGCCTCGGCACGCGTTAATTTGGGCGGATAATAAGCATCATCTTGCGTAAAAGGAAACGGCAGGTACGTATTAACCAAATCACCTGTGATCGCATCGACTTGGCTGGAAAAACCAAAACTTGTATTGCCGGACTCCATATTCCACGAAATATTCCACATCATTTGATTGCCGCTGGCCGGGTAGGACCCGTCCCCTCCAAAACGGACATTCGATACATTCGCCTCCTTCAGCACTGGAAACAGCTCTTTCAGTTTCGCCACTGCCTGTTCCTGAGTGATCTTGGCTTTGGAAGAGTCCGGGGCGGTGGCTTGTCCTTGAGCTGCCGTAACCACAGCTCCTGAAATGGTGGTATGAATTGAATCCGCTGCGGCCAGTCCGCCGGACGATAACAGGGCAAGGGCAACTGTGGTGATCAGTACGGTTTTAGCTGTTTGATGAATGAAGGGTGTGCTGTTTCTTCTGCCTGTAATTCTATCCAAAAAATTCATCCTCCTCAATATGCTTCCATTATTCCATCTAAGTATAAAGAAGTGTGCATATTTTTTCCATATTTTATTTGCGACAGGAAATTACAGCGGATGCAGAAAAAAGCCCCCAACTGTCTTTTCGACAGTGGAAGCCTGCATTGTATTCCCACGAATGACCTTCATCGGATATTTATTTTGGCAGATGGACATAGAACTCTGAGCCTGAACCCAAAGTACTTGAGACTGTTACATACCCTCCATGGGCTTCGACAATTGCTTTTACAATCGCAAGCCCAATACCTGCCCCACCGGTTCTACGGTTCCGTGATTTCTCTCCCCGGTAAAACCGCTCGAAAATATTCGGCAGCTCGTCCGCAGCGATTCCTGGTCCGGTATCGGCAATCATTACTATAACCTCCGAGGGCTTCTCCACCAAGCTGATGTCCACTTGCCCTTCTTTGGTAAACTTCAGCGCGTTATTCAACAAATTGACGAATACCTGCACCAGCCGCTCATAGTCACCACTGACAAAGTGCTCTTCCTCCTCCTTCAGCGTCAAGACTACGTTATCCAGCTCCGGTCTGCCGGCAACGGAATGAATCGAATCCCGGAGCACCTCATTCAGACACAAGCGCTCATGCCGTAGCTGAAGCATCGGGTTCTCTGCAGCATTCAGCTTTTCCAAATCGTTAATAAGCTGTACCAGCCGCTGAATTTGTCCATGACAGATCTGAAGCCTCTCGGGCGTGGCTTCCCACACTCCATCCTCAAAAGCCTCAATATAGCTCTGGACAGTGGTCAGGGGTGTGCGTAATTCATGGGCCACATCCGCCGTGAGATTCTTCCTGAGCTTTTCTTGCTGCTGCAGCGTATCTGCCAGATAATTAAGTGCCTGACCCACCTCATCAATTTCCGTCCGTCTACTGGCAGGCAGGATAACCCTCTCCGTCAAATTCCCTTCCCGCATCTTCACCGCAATCCCCTTGATCCGTACGAGCGGCCGGCTGAGGTCCTTCGCCATGTATCTGCTGTACAGATAGGCTCCACTCAGCACCAGCAGCATTGCTCCCCATGACAGACGATTGAACATCCGCAAAAAATCCCGGTTCTGCGTCTCTTCCGCTCCGCCATTCCCCTGAATTTCGAGTGTGCCTATATTTATTCCATTCTTCAGCACTGCATAACGGCTGGCAGCCTCATCCGAAGCAACCGCCGACATCCCCATATTCCCCGTATCCCAGACGAGTTCTCCGGCAGCATTATAGAGACGTATCAAATAATCCCGCTGCATGGCCTGATGCGACAATGACATCAACGTCTCCATACTCCAGGAATTCGAGGAGTCATAGGCCTGCTCCAGATCGGCAAGGAGGAAACCCGCCTCCGTACGCTGACGGCTCTCGACATACCTTCCGAAGGAGAAGCTCATGACCAGATTGACCAGAAACATAATAACAAGCAGAGAACACAAGGCAACCCCCAAATGTGACAGCAGCAGTCTGGTCCGCAGTCCCCCTCTATTCATCCCGGTTCACCAAAAATTTATAGCCAACGCCGAATACTGTCCCGATATAACGGGGATGCCTGGGGTCATCACCGATTTTTTGCCGCAGATTCTTGATATGCACATCAATAGTCCGCTCAAAACCGTCGAAGTCATCACCCTGGACAAGATTAACCAGCTCATAACGGCTGAATGCCCGTTTGGGGCTCCTTGTCAGGCACTCCAGCACCTTGAATTCAAGAGGAGTCAAGGCAACCAGCGCACCCTCGACTCTGACCTCGTGCCGTTCAGCATCAATGGAGAGACTGCCCCCGCCAAAGTTTGCGGCACTCCCCTGCTCCTGATTCTGGTGGGGATGTGCTCTCCTGAGCAGGCTGGTTATCCGGGCCAGCAGCTCACGTGGACTGAAGGGCTTCGTCATGTAGTCATCTGCACCTGTCAGCAGACCGTTCACCAGATCATCCTCACTGCTTTTCGCGGTAAGCATAAGAATGGGAGTACTTGAGGTGCTGCGGATGATGCGGCAAATCTCTTCACCAGATATATCCGGCAGCATAAGATCAAGAACCACCAGATCAGGCTTCACACGCTCAAAAAGCTGCAGCGCAGCGTGGCCGTCTCCGGCTTCATATACGATATAACCGCTCTTCTCCAGATAAGCCCTGATGACCTGAAGAATATCCGTCTCATCGTCCACAAGCAAAATGGTTGAAGTATTCATACACAAGCGTCCCTCCAATATTACGTGAAGCATATATATTCTTATAATTATACAAAGACGGACCCCGCCCTAACAGGCCGAAGGTCCATCTTTATCCTCATTACATTAGAAATTCATCATACCGCCGCGTCCGGATGCATTATTCATCATACCGCCTGTATGGGTCCCCTGTCCGTTCCGGCAATTGTTCACCATCGCTTTGACTTGGCCGTCAGTCAGATCTGGATGCATCTGCTTGGCAAAAGGAAGCATGTTCTCAATCCAGCTTTGTCCGTTGTCAGTGCCAGCCGCATACACGCTCGTGCCGATTCCCATAAGCAATATCAATGCTATAATACTTAACCCGATTTTTTTCATTTTGTCTCCCTCCTTCTTATGTATTTAGCATAACCTATAGTTGTGAAGAACTTATTTGTTTTTGGGGACAGGCTGAATATTATTTGTGCCAAGCAAAAGACGGCTCATCTCTGAGCCGCCTTCCTTAACGCCGCCATTTCATAAACTTGTAATCCAGAACATCCACCAGCAGGAACAACACAAAGCCGACCAAGCTGAATAACATAATCCCTGCGTACATCTCCGGGTAATCCAGCCGCAGCCAAGCATCCATGATAAAGAATCCCATGCCGTGCTCTGTTCCGTAAATTTCAGTGAAGAATAAGACGGAAATCGCAGTTCCGAGCGAAATCCGGATCGTAGAGAGAATGACTGACAATGCGCCCGGGAGCGTCACATTCCAGAATTTCTGCCCTGTGCTTGCTCCGATGCTGGACAAGACATCATAAGTGCTTTCGGGAATCGCTTTAACACCGTCACGTACGGAGATAATGACCTGGAACAGCAGGATCAGCATGATCATCAGCACTTTGGAGATTTCGCCAAGACCGAAGAACAGCATGACCACCGGCAGGAGTGCAATTTTGGGAATCGGATAAGTCAGGTATACTACCGGGTCCAGAAGCCGGTTCCATAGGGGGGAGCGGCCCATCAACAGACCCAGCAGCAGGCCGATCATCAGCGCCAGGAGCACCCCTTCGAATATACGCAGCAGGCTGTACCCGACATTCAGCGCCACATCCTTGGCTCCCAGGTGGAACATAGCTTCATAGACCGCGCCGGGGCTGGGCAGAATCGGGTGATTCATCAGCAGATAGGCCAAGTACCAAAGTATGTTCATGCACAAAAAGACAAATAACAGCCGCAGCAAGTGTGGAAGACGCCGTTTTTTCACCATTTCTCCAGCATTACCTTTCTGATCCGTTTGCTCTGCTCAAAGAATTCATTGCTGTCCCGTTTTTCTTCATGCTTCATGGCAAATACTGAGGTATTGTCGAGAACTTCAGGAATATCGTGTTTGGCTGACGGCATTATGATAACTTTCTGCCCGAGCAGAATCGCTTCCTCCACATCATGGGTAACAAACAGCGTAGTTGCAGGATGCGCCAGCCAATTGTCCAGAAAAATCTGCTGCAGTGTTTCACGAGTAATGGCGTCCAGCGCGGAGAACGGCTCATCAAGCAGCAGAATGGCCGGCTGGATGGCAAACGCTCTGGCAATAGCTACCCGCTGCTGCTGTCCTCCGCTAAGAGAGAGCGGATACCGTCCTGAGAGTTCGGCAATCCCCATCGACTTCAGCCAATGGGAAATCTCCGCTTCTATGGTGCCCTTGCTCCCGCCGTCTGGGCGTGTAATCCGCATAGCTACCTTAATGTTGTCGCGAACGGTTTTCCAGGGCAGTAGCCCATAATTCTGAGGGACGAGTCCGATTAGTGTTTCTTTGTCATGTACGGACTTTCCGTTGAACAGCAGTTCACCCTCATAGCCCGGAAGTAATCCTGCTACCGCGCGCAGCAGCGTCGATTTGCCGCTTCCAGATGGCCCGATAATCGTATAGATCCCATGCTCAGGCAACGATAAATTCACTTGTCCGAGCGCCGGCTGTCCACTTGTATATTCCACTTGAAGCTCCTTGATGCAGAGTCCGCTATTTCTTAAACTGGACATCGGAGATCACTTCTTCAGCCGATATATTTCGGGTGAGCAGGCCTTTTTCCCGCGCCCAGGCAAATGCAGCTTCCACTTCCTTCACATCCACCTGGTTCGCCGGCTGATATTCCGGAACTTTAATCTGATCCTTCAAGGTATCCGGGTAACCGACCTCCTTGATAATCAGATCGATATAATCTGATTGGTCATGTGATTTCATATAGGCCACTGCTTCGTCATAGGCAGCGTACATATCCTGAATAGCTTGTCCCTTGGCATCAATCGCGCTTTGCGGAAAGGCCAGCACAAACGGATTCACGCCTGCGGTTTTGGTCGAACTTAACACGCGAAGACCCGCTGTTTTGCCCATAGTGACAAAAGGCTCCGGCAATACAGCCGCATCGGCTTTGTGATTCTTCAGCAGCTCCAGACGGGTTGGAATTTGCGGCACTTCGGTTACCGTAATATCCGCTTCAGTCAAACCTGCCTGCTTCAGCATAGTAGCCACCGTATACTCAGTTGAGGTATTTTTGGATAAAATCACTGTCTTCCCCTTAAGATCCTTCACATCCTGAATCTCGTCATTACCGGTCAGCAGATCGAATTCACCCGTGGTGGTGCTCGTAATCTTCACATCGAGACCCGCTTCGTTATAAATCGAGATCGCTACCAGATCGGCACTGATGCCATCCACTTTACCGGCCTGAAAAGCCACATCACGATCCTTGGCGCTCTTGAAGGTCTGAATCTTGAGATTCACATTGTGCTCTTTGTCGAAGCCCTGTTCGTGGGCCATAATGAACGGAATCGCATCAATCGAAGGTAAAAGTCCCAGTGTAAGTTCAACCGCATCTCCAGAAGTATTTCCTGTATTAGCCGTGCCTGTATTGTTCGTATTGGAGCCGCAGCCCGCCGCCACCATACTAACCGCAGCGACCAGCATTAACAGCATCATCAGGTGTTTCCAGTTCGTTCTCTTCATGTTTCTCGGGTAACCTCCATCTTCTTTTGTTGATTGGTTTCTGAGTTTCTCTTTCTTCTTCGGGTCCGTGCTGGCGATATAGGATCTGCAAATGCGAATTTATTCACATAAGGACCTGTAACAAGTGCGAGATGATATATACGCTGTCCGTTTTCTGAAAAAAACTCAAGTAAAGCAATTTTACACCCATTGCCCTATTTTGTATATTTATAAATTTAAATAATTTACCTGTATTCTCTCCACTGCAAAAATCCTACCCGCTTACATGTATTTTCCATAGTCCTTAATAGTCACTTTGACACGGCATTCCACTTCAATCTGGGGATAAACCTTTCTCCAATCGAGGTTTTTCCATTCCTTATAGGTAAGGCTATTTCTTACATATTGTCCGATACCAATGCTGTCCACATTGTTCCGCTGCAATTGCTTCACCATTTCTTGTCCCTTGTCCTTAATATAATTGGCGATATCCCCTTCTAACTCATGACGCTTCTGGCTTTGGGTAAGATCCTCATGGCCAGTATATTCAAGCACAGAACCCTGAAGGGATGCATAGATAGTCACCTTGAAGTTATTATCTCCACTATGCTGCACCTTTAATTTGTGTTTGTTCAGGATAGAGCTGAACATAACCATCACTTTCCTCCCATTTCTCTCACCTAAATTCAGCGACAGCTCGCCTTGTTTGATATTCCCCCGGAGAAGTGCAAAGAATATCCCGTCTCTAGCCGGAATCTCCGTGACGAGGCGGTCATCCTGAAAAAAGGCAATCCCGGAAATGACAGCCTTATCCCCTTCATCTTTCACGATCGGCGCAACCGGATCGATTCCGTCGTCGTGATAATCCCGGGTGAACTCATATAATGTAACCGGTGGTATGCTGTTAGAAGAGCTCTCTTTCTCCAGCAAATGATTCAGATATCGGCCTGTGTCCTTATTGGGCTTAAATGTTTTGGACAGTAATTCACCGGCATCGCCATCCACTACACTCACTTTAACTCCAAGCGCAATAGACGGATCACGCAGAAGCGTATCGATATGATCGGCAAGCCCCGACTTTGCCAGACTTAATCCGAACAGAACACTTCTGACCTGCCCGCTGACCAGCCGGAGATCAATCTGTCTGGATAATAGAATTCTCGCTTCTTTCAGGCTGTCCGTTACCGCCGTAAGCAGTTGTCTGCGTTCTGTGGATTCCGATTCAATAACGGGAAGACAGTAGGTCACCTTCAGTTGATCATTCTTCACTTGGTCATAGCTTGCGCTTTGCACCAGTCCCAGCTTTTCAAGGATTCTTTCATCGCTCTTGCAGCCGCTCAGAAACAGCATCAGCACAAAAGCAGTCAGCAGCTTATACATGGGACACCCTCCTTTTCTGAAGGATCAGCAGTACAATTAACACTATAGGCAGACTAAAAGCGATCGCAGTTGTAGCGAATCCCAGATTGGTGATCCAGACATTCACCTGGTCCAGTGTCTTTGGAACAAAGGAGATGCTATAGGAAATCACAATCATTAGAAAACCCAGCACCGGAATTTTCAACCTGGGGATCATTCTTCTCAAAGTTTCCATTGCCCCCCACCAATACATAACGACTGTAATCAGAACCAAAAAAAGAAAGAATCCGTAGAGCAAATTCTCTAAACGCTCGATAAACGGAAACTGGATATAGGCCAACAAATCGATTACTGGAAACAGCAGATTTTTCAACTGTCCCAAGCTGAAAAATCCAAAGCAGATCAGGGCAATGCTGATATAGATCAGAGATAAATAGGCATTTCCTGCATAGATGGCAGCCAGCGACTTTTTACTTTTTTCCATATAAGGAAAGAGCAGAATTGAAAGTTCGTAGCCCAGATACGCTGAATACATCTCCAAGCCGCCCTTGATCTGGTCATGTCCCTCCTGCAAAATAAAGGGTGTAAAGCGTACCCAGCTGAAGGACGGGAGAAACCACAAAAGAAGAAAATACATCCAGAATGTCATCCAAAAGAATAGGGTTGCTGCTTTGGATATCGTATAAATCCCTTTAATGAGCATTAGAAAAAGAAGGAAGTCCACAGCCAATTTGAATAACATGGGATTCGTCGTCGGGAAAGCAATCATTTGAAATAAAAGCACATATTTTTTACCGATCATGCAGCCGAATATTAACCAGACAGAAGCCAGCCCAAAGTAGGCTGGGTAAAGCAGGACCTTGGGAATAGATCGTTCCAGAATCTCGAATATTGATCGTCCCCCACCCAACTTGTGAACCAAAGTGATTAGATAGATATTGAAGGAGGTCAGCATCAAGCCCGGCAGCAGCACCAGCCAACCGTTGGTGCCGAAATAGTCAGCCAGCTGACGGGGGAGGGTAAAGATAACAATCCCGATTTGGCTCATATACACCAGGATACCCACTTGAAAAGGGCTAAGCTTCTCCATCGTACAACCCCATTTCTGAATCCTACTTTCTTTTAATTTGCCTGATTGGATTAGGCGTGTTCGTCTGTGAGGGCCGGCGGTTTAACAACGAGAAGGGTGCACGGATAAAGACATCCTTCCAATCCCCCAGATTCATCGGCGCAACCGGAGCTATATAAGAGGAACCCAGACTGGTCAGACTGGATAAATGAATCACTATCAGAGCAATACCCATGGCTAACCCCATATTCCCCCAAATACCGGTCATTATAATAATCCCAAAGCGGACCAGCCGGATGGAGGCGCTCATCATATAGCTGGGAATCACAAAGGAGGCGATGGCGGAAGAAGCCACTGCAATAATCAGGACATTACTGGTCAGGCCCGCCTGAACCGCTGCTTGTCCGATGACAATCCCACCTACGATCCCGATGGTTTGGCCGATCTTGGTAGGAAGACGGGCTCCCGCTTCACGCAGCAATTCAATCATGGTTTCCATAAGCAGCGCCTCATAAACTGGTGGAAAAGGCACTCTGTTTCTCGACTCCGCCAGTGTCCGAAGCAGCGCTTCAGGGATCATTTCGTAATGAAAAGTTGTCACAGACACATACATTGCTGTGAACGTAATGGTAATCAGCAAGGCGAGAAATCTTAACAATCGGAGGGCCGTCCCCAGAGCCCAACGCTGATAATAGTCATCAGGTGATGAGAAGAATTCAAAAAAAGCGGATGGAGCGGATATCACAGTCGGACTATTATCAATCAATGTAATAATCCGGCCGGCTACCAGTTTGGATACAGCCACATCCGGCCTTTCTGTAAGCAAAAATTGCGGGAACACCGAATTCGGCTTATCCTCCAGATGCTGGGTCAGCATCCCGCCATCATTAATGGCATCAGTCTGAATCCGCTTAATCCTCTGCTCCAGTTCCTCGACATATTTCATATTAGCAATATCTTTTATGTAAAGAATATACACACTGGTCTTTGAGATCTCTCCGACAGAATGTTCAATAACTTTCAGATGCGAGCTCTTAATTCTTTGACGTATTAGCGAGATATTGATGATCGCAGATTCCACAAAAGCGTCGTGGGGACCGGCTATAATCGTCTCGGTCTCAGATTGCTGTACCCCACGTGTTTCCGGGCCATAGGCATGGATGATATAAACATATTCATTGTGAAAAATAGCGACATTGCCTTCTAGTACGCCTATAACCACTGTTTTGGAATCAGTAACCCGTATAAATTGGGATTGCTGCAATAACTGCTTAACCTCATTAAGTTGAATATGAGCAAATCGCTCCAGAATTTCATCCTTTAACAATTTGTGATCTACAAGGGTGGGGAAATAAACAATATCGGTTCGTATTTCCGGAAAGGACCGCCGGATCAAATCCGCGCATTGGTCAAATTCCTCTAGAATATGCTGTAGCGTAAGAGCATTCTGCGAGTTGAAATTCATAAGGGTAACCACGCCTTCGCCATAAGATTCTGATAGTATCCCCCACAATTCCCAGGGATATTTACCGCCCTGCCGGCTATACAGCAAAAAAGCCTTCTCACACCCCGAAGGATGCAAGAAGGCTGCAATCTGTTCCACTTACTACATCGTTACCCCGGTAACACTCGTTCCGTTCTTCGTAATTTTGTAGCTTATGATCTCCCCATTCCAAAAATGGAACTTCAGAATCACATCGCCGTCGTTGACTTCATTAAAGAAGTCCGGCATCAGGCTGATTTCATTCGTGGTGTAGGAAGGAGTGAATGCAGAAGCAAATTCCTTATACGGTGTCCAGTTTTGCGGACCGGCATTACCGCCTGTAGCATACACCGCTTCCATCGTAGCCAGGGTGGTCCCATTAAAGGCTGTAGGAATTTTAAATGAACTGGTAGTCCCTTGAACATTGCTTAGCAACGGCGTGTTATAAAGAATGACGTTAAAGTTCCAGTCTACGCCTTTGTTGAAGCGTGCAGTCAATACTGCATTTACACCGAGCTTGCCGGAAGAAGTAAGACTGGCGAGCCGGGCAGCCTTGAAGGTCAGCTGGTCGCCGCTTAGAGTATAATCGGTTCCTTTAACCAGTTGCTTACTTCCGTAAAAGATGTTGGTCAGCTTATTTCCATTCAGGTTCAGCTTAACAGTCACATCCTTGGCAGCTTCGCCTTTTTTCAAATGAATAAGATCGCTTTCAGCAGAAGACGAACGTCCGTTCCAGCTGGCTTTCATCAACTTGTAAAGCTGGGGATCTGACCACTGATAGGTCGTACGGCCAAAGTGCTGGCCATTATCCCAGAGCATCGGCGTAATTTGTTTGGACTTCAGATAGTAAGCCAGATATTCGAAAAATTTCAATTTCTCGCCTTGTTCAATCACACCTGTGTTCTTGTCAAAGCCAAGCAGGCCGTATTCGCCTACGATAACCGGAATCCCTTTGGCAGTAAAGGTATTGTATACATTAGTGAAGGTAGTATCGATGTCGTTCTGGGTATCTGTATCAAATCTGGTATAGCCAGCAATGTTGACGCTAAACGGCCAGAACCCATAGTAATGCACCGTCGCGATCAGGTTGGAGTCATTCAGCTTAGTGATCATGTTATAAAGCGAATCCATGCGGGGCTGTGTTGGAGACGCTCCCAAAGAAGGGAGCACGAGCGGACGTGTAGCATTCATTCCACCGGAGTTTCTGACAATACTGTGGAAGGATACATTCAGCTCGTCCAGCATCTGGAGCGCTTTATTCTCATCGGTAGTGCCCCCATCGGTGAAGCGGGGCTCATTGACACTCTCAAACATCAGCTTGCTGGAGTGGTTCTTGAACTTATTCGCGATTTGAGTCCATACCGCATTGTAGCGGGCCAGCACCTGATCATGCTGCTGCTCCATCTTGCTGATCCATAGCCAGGAGTCATGATGGAGGTTGATCATGACATACAGTTTCTCACCCATTGCCCAGTCAACGACCTGCTGAACCCGGGCCAGATAAGCCGGATCAATCGCATAGTCCGGAGCGGCTCCGATATGAGTATCCCAGGTTACTGGAATACGGATGCTCTTGTAACCCTGCGCGGCAATCTTCTTGATAAGTTCCTGAGTGACCGCAGGATTGCCCCAAGAAGTTTCGTCAGCCCCCGTTGCATCCAGCGTATTCCCCAGGTTCCAGCCCGGCTGCATCGCATTTACATAGGATTGCATACTTGCGGCTGCTGCTTTGGCCTGAGGCGCCTTTTCCGATGAAGCAGCGGATACTGCAGGTGTAACCATAGCTAGCAATAGAACAGCGATGAATGCAAGTGACAGGAATGATTTCTTTTTAGCCATAAAAAGTTGTTTCCTCCCTCATTCTTATTTGCAAGCGCTTACGAAAATCAATATAGCATCTTTGGCAAATGGAAAATATCCCAATAATTAGTGCAAAAACCAGTCAAAATTAGAGGTTCCTATTATCCGTTTTTTTTGATAGATGAACTGCTGCAGCCACTTTTAGCGCACGATTCAGGTAGAATTCGCATTGTCTCCACTGAGAGGACACTTATCTCCCGAAGGGATACAAAACCCTTTATGTACGCAAATAGTTCACATATTTTTGTCTTTTTCACGTGGACACATCTTTCAATTTCGTTTTTTCGTGTTATAATGAAAGCGTAACCAAAAGGAGCTTTGAACCTTAGATTTCATAGCCCAAGGAGGATGGAAGAAATGCTGGCAGGACTTAAAGAGCTTAAGAATTGGGTATCAGGAATGTGGCAGCCATGGATGGCCTCGGAAGAAGAAGACTACTGGAAAATCGAATATTCGGCAGAACGTCATTTGCATACGCCACCATCGCCACGCCCGCTTTCGTACCATGAAGAGGCACGGATCAAATCGGTGAAATACCACTAACTTCAACTAACTAACCACCAATGACATAAATGATGGCTCAAAATATAAAACCGCGTAACCGGAAGAGATTCCGGCTTACGCGGTTTTTTATGTCCATTCTCGCCTAACCTTTTGCCGGCTGCTTATGATACCAGTCATTTGCCTCTTGCAACACTTGTTCTCCACCTGTTCCCATAAATTCCTTGACGAAGGAATCGAAATAATCTATGGGCTGATCCCCCGTAATGATGGAAATATAGGCTTTGTTTTTTATTTTGATCAGCTCAGGGCTGTATTTCATCAGCGAAGGTGTGGAAACCTTCATCGCGTTATATATTCCATTCTTCTCCAAACCCAAGGTTGAAGCCCAATGCTCTCTGCGTCCCATTGGCTTACGCGGAACGGTCATTCCGATTCCTGCACCAATCTTGTTGGTATAATTGGGGCTTGAATCAAATGGGGGAAGGATCCTATAATCACCAGTGGACTTGTCCGACCATTCCCAGTGTACCCCTTGAACTCCGTTCAGCATGGACATGGACTCATCCTCATCCGGGTTCGCACTGACATCATCCAGAATTTGCAGAATCTTCTCGAGCTTTCCAGGCTCTTTGACGGCATCGGCACCAATCGCTGTGAAGCTCATCAGCATGTCATAAGCCTTCGAGCCGCTTTTTCCCTGAGGCCCTATCACTGGCTGCCCGAAAATGATTCTGGCGTCCTTGTTATTGTCCGCTAATTCCCGTGCGTTGAACGTAGCCTCCACGGGTACCTCTTCACCTTTTCCATCCAGCTCCATGTAATCTCCGGCTTGAATCCAGTGATAGTAGTTCCCCATAGAAGTCATCCCGATTCTGCCATTGATAAAAGCATGAGATAGGTGTTTGTAGCCGCCTTTATTCTCTCCGGTGATGAATTCCGGATCAATAATACCGTCTTTGTACCACTTTTGCAGAAGCTCCAGGGCTTCCTTCATCTCCGGCTCCAAAGCTCCAATCACCAGATCCTGACCCTTGACATTGAAATAAAGCTGATCGGCAAATACAATCTGTCCGAACGCCCCAAAAACAACATTCATTCCTTCACTGGAAAGCCCATAGGTGTCCTTCTTGCCGTTGCCGTCCGGGTCATTGTTCGCAAAGGCATACATCACTTTCTCAAACTCCGCCAATGTCTCGGGAACCTCAAGGCCAAGCTTATCCAGCCAGTCCTTTCTGTACACTACCGGGATTCTATAGATATTCGTCGGATTCACCACAGGGATTCCATAGAGCTTCCCGCCGATTTCGCCATAGCTAAGGTACCCGGGAGCATTTTGATTGATGATCTTCATAAGATTTGGTGCATTGTGGAGGAGAATGTCCCTTGGAATTTCGGCAAGGGCTCCCTGTGACTCGTATTTCAAAAGATCCTGCGGCTGCCTGATCCGAAACAGGTCCGGGATCTGGCCTTGTGCGAGCCTGAGGTTCAGCAGCGCTTCATATTTATTATTTTCGAGATTCCAGACATCCAGATCCACCTTGAATTTGTCCTCGATATATTCAAGCATTGGCGCATCCTCGGGTACCGGCTCATTCTGATGCATGGTCCAGGAGATAGTGTAGGTACTGTCATGCGAGGAGGCCGCTTGGGCAATTTCCCCGGTATTCTTAGGAGCTTCACATCCGCTGACAGCAGCTATGATCAGCACCGCCATACACAAGAGTAACTGACAACGGTTTATTTTCACGGCAACGGCCTCCTATGATTGCTCCATTAATTGCCTGATATAATGTTTCGGGGTATAGCCATTTTTCTCTTTGAATTTTTTGATAAAATAGGCTGTCGTGCCGTATCCAACAGTATTCGCAATTTGTTCGATGGTCATATTGTGGTTAGCCATCAGTTCCAGCGCTTTCTCCATCCTTTTCTCCGTCACATATTCGATGTAGTTCGTCCCGGTTTCTTCCTTGAAAATCTTGCTGAGATATTTGGGGCTTAGAAAAACCTTGCCGGCCACCGTATCCAGCGACAGCTCCTCCGAAAGATGTGTGCTGATATAGTTCTTCACCGCCTCAATGCTCTCACTCGTCCGGTTGTCGCTGCGCTTCTCCATATGGCCCATACACACTGTAATGGAGTCCGTCAGCCATTTCCGGTAACCGTTGATATCATGAATGGAAGTGTACTCATTGTATAAGTTGATCTTCACATGATCCGATGGGGTATACCTCACACTGATCAGATAATCCGAGTACACAGATACCGTATTCATCAATATATAGCGGCAGTAATCCGCAGAATACAGCCCATCCCTCATCTGATCCAGCAGTTGTTCAATAGCTTCCGTAATATCCTCTATATTCCTTGCCTGAAGTTTTTCTTTGAATTTCAGAAGAACCGCCTGGGGAATTTCGTTATTGCTGCTCTCCCTCTCCAGCAGCCTTGCATCTTTGATAATAGAAACTTCAGGCAGGAGAAATCCATACTTAGCGAGGATCTTCGCTTCTTCAAAGCTCTTATGCACATCCATGAACCGCTGCACCCAGCAGCCCAGGGAGATTCTAAACTCCAGGTCAAAGCTGTGTTTCACCTCCGAAAGAATGAAGCCTGAAATCTGCTCCAGCAGCTCATCCTCCGCTAGATCTGTACATACAATAACCGCTACCTTTTTATCCGGAAGCTCTTCCGCTATGATGTGGCTTCCAGCATAATCCGCCGCTTCCAATTGATTAATCATCCGGTAGAGAACATACTGCATGGTTTGGGAATTGAGCGTTTTGAAACCAGGACTTACCGGATCTATTAGCATGCAGCAGTAGTGGGCATAGGTCAGGGGAATATGAATGGATTGCAGCTGCTCCACTAGCTCCTCATCACTGTAACTGTTATTCAGAAGATTAAGTACAATATTATGCTTAATTACCGGACTATTGGCCTGCAGGGTCTCTTCGAGGCTGCTAACCTTGCGGGTCAGCTTATTGATGGCGGTATCAATCAGTGTGTATTCGTTCAGCCCGGGTTCCGGTGTATGGTCGAACATGCCTTTCATTTTGTCTCTCAACCGCTTCAGAGGATTATATATAGCTACGGTAAAAACACCGGACAGAATCATGCCCACAATAATAGCGAGCAGACAAATCAGAAGCACCGTCCGCTGCAATAGAATTGATTTCTGATAGTAGTTATCTGTAGGCGTGATGTTGTATATTTTCCAGTCATTCGATGGGAAGGTGTGAAAAGAAACCTCATTGGACCCCTGGTTCATCTTATCTGTGAAACTTGAAGCCACAGCAGTGGACGACAGAATTTTGTTGATATATCCGCTTCCAGCACTATGGCCGAGTATTTTTTTATCAGCCGCAGAGATGATCGTCCCGCTTGGCCCTATCACAAAAGTGTTCTTATAATCGGAAGGCATAATATGCCGGATGATTCCGCTGATCGCCTCCTCCTTCATATCGATAGCAATCATCAGGTCGCAATCGGCACCGGTGGAGTGAAAAGGATAGCTGTGTGCGTATGAAATCACAGGACTCACCAGCTTATCGTCCGATAGATTTGTATACATATCTTGTGCTGTCTTGCTTGCTTCCGTCCATACAAAGCTTGAACCGCTTTTCTGCAGACGATCCACCCAGCTCCATGCTGTGGCAGCACTTTCGCGCTCGTGATCAAGATATCTCAGCCCGGCGTCCGACGAGATCATGATACCCAGCCCGGGATAGAACAAATGAACTGCAGATACAATGTCCGCATAATCCGCGACTTCATTCTTAAGCAGGTCCTGCAGATCCAGAACACTCCCGTGATTGCCCTGCAGAGTAGCTTTGGCAAATATATCAATACTAACCGGCTCACCCAGGGAAAGATCCAGATAGATTTGCTGCACCCGCTGAAGCACGGAAGACTCGATATAGTTGGCCGTACTCTCCAGGATAATCTGATTCTTTTTCTGGATTTCTTCATTATAGTGCTTAGGAAAATACATATAAAAGATGGAGCAAAGCAAAAGAACCATGACCATCACGACTGTTACATAGGAAATAGCGAGGTTGGCAAAAGCAGAGTTCCCGTTTTTTCTCATCGTTGTTGTCTCCACATTCGAAAGTGTCTAAGCATCTTAACCACTCCTAATCTTATTGGAAGTATGTTCACAGAGCGTCAGAAATGGACCTTATTTGTGTAAAGAAGCTTGATTTCAAAGACAACATACGATTTTTATATAATAGGGAAATTGTTGTATTGAGGCCCGATCCACCCGGATGCTACAGTGATGTCGAACCAAAACAGAGGAGTGATACGTTTTGATAATGGGATTTAGGAAAAAGCAAGTATCAGCGGCTTTGAGTCTGTCATTGCTTATTAGTTCCATGGGCGGAATGGCTGCAAGTGTGAGCGCGGCCTCCAATCCCGCAACAGTGGCTCCGCCGGCTGCACCGGCCTGGGGGTATTTTGTAGACAATTACAAGAATAATTCCACGGTTAACATGGCGGTATACTCCAATCCGACCATCGGAATCCTGTCCGGATTCAGTCAATTGTGGACGCCAGGCACTACCTGGGACACAGGTACCAAACTTAACAGCAGCGTGCTGGATGCCAACATTCAAAAAGTAATAGACCTTGCTGCCCGCCGGACTCCTGCTGAAGCCAGTGCGGCTTACTTCGATGACCGGAGAAAACAGAGCTACAGCGTGATTGATGGTCTGGGTTCACTAACCGATGTCTACCGCACAAATGCGGGAGCGGTGACAACGATCAACGAGATCCCGGCCGATGCCACCACCGTTAAATATGATGATGGAGGAACCGATGCAGGCAGCACAAGCTCCAGTCTTGGCAGCATTGTCAGTCTGGTAAAGACCTTACGCGGTAACTACTCTTCAACGACCCCGGCTAAAAATTATTACAGTTATAAACGCCCGTATCGTTGGAGCAGCCCTTCGATCATTGTACCGGCTCTTGTGCCTGCAATCAGCACCACGCCGCAATCCGATGGTGGATTCCCAAGCGGCCATACCAATGCTGGCTATCTAAGCGCGATAGCGATGGCTTATGCTGTACCGGAGCGGTTTCAGGAACTACTTACCCGGGCTTCGGAACTTGGAAACAACCGTATCCTTGCCGGTATGCACTCTCCGCTTGATGTCATGGGAGGACGTGTCACAGCAACTGCGCTGTCGGCTGCGATCCTGTCTGATCCGGACAACAGCCTGCTGAAAAAGACTGCATATAACGATGCGCATAGTCTATTGTTGACACAAACCGGTACAGCTGAAGACAGGTTCAGCAACTACTCCAAGAACAAACAAGAATATACCGAGCGTTTGACCTATGGATTCAGCCCGATCAACTCCAAAGCGGAGCCAGCGGTCGTTCCAAAAGGTGCAGAAGTCCTGCTCGAAACACGCCTGCCGTATCTGGACGACACGCAGCGCCGCTGGGTATTAGCCACAACAGAGCTTCCATCAGGCTATCCTGTACTGGATGATCCGGAAGGATGGGGACGGCTTAATCTTTTTGCCGCAGCAGACGGCTATGGTGCTTTTGCAAGTGATGTTACAGTGACCATGGACGCCAATCAAGGCGGCTTCAGTGCCCTGGACCGCTGGCGGAATGACATTTCCGGCACAGGCAGTCTGACCAAAGAAGGAACGGGGACGCTTAAGCTCCAGGGGAACAATAGTTATTCCGGAGGCACACTGCTGAAGGAAGGTACGCTTGAGGGGAATTCGAATACAGCGTTCGGAACCGGTGATGTGGCTAACAACGGAGGAACCCTGATTCACAATGTTCCTGGAACGCTGACCATTGGCGGGAATTTCAGCCAGTCTGCCAGCGGCACACTTGAACTGGGCCTGAGCAGCGTAAGTGATCTGCTCGATATTAAGGGAAAAGTACAGGCCGGTGGTACACTTCGTCTGAACTTTTTGAACAATTATGTACCTGACGGTGTGATTACACTCATCACCCATGGTAAGGATCAGCGGAGCGGAGAATTTTCTTCCGTGGAGACAGAGGGGCTTCCCAGCCAGTACAAAATGAAGGTGATCTATAATGCCAACAGCATCCAGCTGGCTGTAGATACAGATGCACCAAGATGGCCAGCAGATGCCAAACTGACCGGTTCAAGCATTACCTCATCGGATCTTACCTTGAACTGGCCGGCGGCTGTAGACAAAGAAGGAGTGGTCAGCTACAGCGTATATCGTGACAGCACACTGCTGGGTACCGTATCCGGTGCTACCTACTCCTATAAGGTAACCGGATTAACGCAAGGCACAACCTATTCTTTCTCGGTAGTAGCTTATGACCTTACGGATAACTCAAGCAGTCCTTTAAAAGCATCCTTGAGCACCGCTTCCAGTTCTTCTCCCGGAGGAATTGGACCCGTAGCCACACCAGCTCCTTCACCTGTACCGTCGGCTTCTCCAAGTCCCGCGTCTAGTCCGGGAACAGATAACGGGAAGCAGAGCCTATTAGTAACGGCAACTGCAGATTCCAGCGGAAAAGCAGAGGCAACCCTTAGTGATTCCCAAATCACTGACCTGTTGACTAAGATCAGCTCTTCTGCCGCCGCCAAAATCTCAGTACAACTGAACGTACAAACGGTAGACAACGCTAAGTCTCTGGGAGTGACGCTCTCCAAGGACGCCGTCAGCAAGCTGTTCGGAAGCAAAGCTGCTGAAGTGGAACTAGTAACCCAGTTCGCAAGCATGACTTTTAACAAAGCAGCCTTGGAGTCGCTGAAGAACGCTTCAGGAGACAGTATCCGCATTGGAATCGCTTCAGCAGGTACTGCAGGTCTTTCTTCAGAAGCTGCAAGTCTGGTGGGCACACGGCCAGTGCTGGAGTTCACCGTTCAGTCTGGCACCTCGAACCTGACAAGCTTCGGAAGCGGAAGCCTCAAGATCAGCATACCGTTCACGCTTGCCCAAGGGGAAGACGCCAACGCCATTGCCGCCTATTACATTGAACACAGCGGCAAGCCTAATGCAGTCGCCAAGTCAGGATATAACCAGAGTGCAGGAACCGTAACTTTGTTAACCAATCACCTCAGCAAATACGCTGTGGGTTATCACAAAGTCAGCTTTAGCGACACTTCCGGTCATTGGGGCAGCAGCTATATTACCTACCTGGCTGCACACCACATTATTTCCGGTACAAGCGCCAATACATTCGCACCTAATACGAATATTACCCGTGCAGAATTCGCCAAAATGCTCGCGGGACTCGCCAATGCGAATGTCTCAGGGTATTCCTCCTCCACGTTTACCGACATCAAAGCCGGTGACTGGTACCTGCCTTATGTGGCATGGGCTGCCGGGAATAACATTGTGAATGGAGCAGGCAACCATCAGTTCAATCCAAATGCAGCCATCAGCCGCGAGGAAATCAGCGTCATGATCGGACGGTATGCCGATCTTGCAGGATACTCACTGCCTGACAACGTCAGCAATGCAAGCTTTGCAGACAGCAGCAGCGTTAGTGCCTGGGCCGTAGATGCGGTAACTGCCTTGCAGAAGGCAGGAATCCTGTCCGGCAAAGGCAATAACACCTTTGATCCCAAAGGCGGTGCTACCAGAGCCGAGGCCGCTAAAATCATGACAGTGCTTCTACAGGGAATGATTCAATAGAATAAGATTGCAATTCAGACAAGCCTCCATCCTGGATAACGAATGGAGGCTTGTTGTTGGTTTAGCTTCTCTATTCATGAAGAAATCTCGATCATAACGTTATCCGCTGTGACCGTGAATTCCACTAATGGACTGTCAAATAAAACGTTAAGCTCAAATCCAGAATCAGTGGAATATACTTCATCGTACAGCCAGTAACTGCCTACACTTAAGTCTGGAAGTTGCAGACTCTTGACTCCTGCAGGCTGTAAATACACAAAAAAACAGGACCAAAACTAAAGCTTTCCTCATCAAGTTTCCTCCTGTTTTATAGTTACATATTCATTAAATCCCAATCTTAAATCACTATAAAAATATAATAAGTTAGGTAATTCTGTCTTCTCTAATTCATTTATATTGTTTTTGTATTTAAATAGTAATTCAAGAGATTGTCGATAATAGTCCAAATAGTATTTATTTATTTTGGTTCGTTTTACTTGTGTGATATAGGTTTCCAAATCTGAGATTTGAGCAAATAAGTATTCACATATTTTTTCAAATGTCTTTTGATCAAGTTCATTTATATCCGTCATTTTCCTTATACTCTCTTCAATCTTAAGGAACCATTCATAATCTCTTTGAAATATCTGATAAATAGGTTCCAGAAATGAATGAAGTGTATTCATCTTAGACTCTGTATTCACTCAAATATCCTCACGTATTCCTTATATTTTGAAAGATGCTGGATTGCTTCATCTCTGATAGAATTTGTATTCCCGTATATCCCTTCTGTCGCTAAGTAATATCCATCGCTCAATTGATCTAATAAATATGATAATTCCTCATCCAGTATAAAAGTATTTCCTTGAAGATAGAGCCTTAGTATATATGAAAAAAAGTCATCATCTGTTATCCGCTTCTCTTCAAGGTCCATAACCAATTCACCAATTAATTTATAGAGTGGATCGAATATTCTCTCTTCCCCATAAATTCTTTTTAATATGGAAGCAGTATCTTCTATAGGTTTATTACCGGACAAAGAAACTTCAATAAGCTCGTAAGGAAATCCCCCTTTGTTTATTACACGATCTGCCCAATCAATAACATCTTGTTTTACGTAATATCCGATAACTAAACCTATGTAATAGTATGCAGATAACTCTTTTATGGTTTTCATATATTTCTCCATGTTTTGTTCCCCCCCATAACCGTTTCATCCTCCTTGGTTTTACCGGGACATGGAAGTTCCCTGGGTGACTCACCCCACTTAGCCTATTGTAATGTCAAGACTTAATCGAATCATATCCCTACATTGTATTCCGTTTTCATAAATCTCTTCCTCATAATGCCTTACAAAGAAATCCCGATCTACTCCTGTTATTCGAAAACCGCATCTTTGATACAGCATTAGCTGATTTACACTTGAGTTTCCGGTTCCGATTTCAATGGTTTTGGCTTTCTCCTCTCTTGCTTTTTCTATCGAATAACCAATCAATTGCTTCCCTATCCCCATTCCCCGATAGTCTTCCTGTACCGCGATATTTACAATTTCTATGGTTTCAGGCCGGGTCCTAATCAATACCATAACTCCAGTTATTTCTTCGTTTATTAGAGCTACTAAGCATTGTCCTCTTCTTAAATACTCCCTTACTATTTCCTTCGACGGATCAGCAAGAAGTAATAATTCAAAGGGGATTTCTTCGCTTGAATTTAGTGGTCGGATATTTACTTCCATGATTTTCTCCTTTGGCTCGACACCATCATTCATTACATCCAATCATCGAAATGTTCTTCAAGAAACTCAATTTCTTTCTCATAATGAGCAAGATGACCTTCTTCGACTAATTTCACAAACGCTGGATCTCCAGCTGCGGCACGTTCAGATAATGTAGTACACATGAATTGAATACGGGCAATCACCCAATCCTTAAGATCCGTTGGAATATCTAGTCCATAAGAATTAAAGAATATTTCCACACGTCTTTTCCTCGCTGATGCATGATTCTCTCTATTATATTTCTCAACCAGGTAGTCATTTGGACTTGGCGCAAACTCTGCAAGTGGAACAGATGTATATAAAGTGTACACAATGTCCCACATCCGTGGACCTGGACCTGCCATGTCAAAATCAATAATCCCCACAGGAAGTCTGTCTTTAAACACAACGTTATATAGGGCAGCATCATTATGGCACACGACCTCATGCAAAGTTCTCTCAGGATACTCATTTGTAGAATTCGTAGTGGGTGTAAATCCTACAGTTGCGTCATGATAGCTTCTTAAGAGCTTGGCAAGTTCAGATAAAACCTCATCCGACCACATATATGCTTCAATATCAGGGTATTGATTCCCCGGAACTACTCCTTCAAGGTAAGATAGAATCTCTCTATTCTTTTCATCTAATCCTATATATCTAGGAGAATAAGGATAGCCTACCTTTTCAAGATGTATCAGCAATTCATACACATACGGATTGGAAGGAGCCCCCCGACGAACGGTGTTCCCTACTTTCACAACCTGATTAATATTGCCGCCAGTAAGAACTTCCTCGGATTCTGACAAGTCTACTCCTCCTTACCACTTTCTTGATTAAGTCCACTAGTTACTGCACTTTATAGTCTTTCTTAAGCAAGGCATATACCGCAACATCAACAAACCGGTTTTTCCAAAAGTAATGTTCCTTCAATACCCCTTCTTCACCGAATCCTATGTTCTCAAGCACCTTCCTTGAATTCACATTCTCCGGCTCTACAAATGCTTCGATTCTGTTCAATCCAAGTTCGTGAAATCCGAATTCAATTATCTTTTGAGCCGCCTCGGACATAATGCCTTTACGCCAATATTCTGGAGTAAGTTCATATCCAATTTCAGCTTTATAATGTTTTTTCATCCAACCATGAAAACCACAGGTTCCAATAACTCTGTGATCCGACTTCAAAGTAATTCCCCACCGGAAGCCTTGACTTTCTTCGAATTTTTGATTCCATCGTCCAATTAATTCTTCTGCTTGATTAATAGTAGTAAAACTCTCCAAATCATAAAATTTCGTAACTTCATCCAAAGAGAAATATCGAAAAACATCCCTGGCGTCGTCTTGGTTAAGTTGTCTTAGTATTAATCTTTCTGTTTCTAATATAGGAAATTGGGACATTTTCTTCTCCCTTCAGGGACCTAAAATATTCTCTTTATCAGTAAACTCAACACAAAAGGGTTGCAGTTCATTACTTAAACAGCACTCTATTCTTTGTCTGAAATTTTTCCATACTACTTTGTTTAGTGCCTCTTCAATCGGAAAGAAACCCGAATCCAGACTTTCTGACGAACGTGTTAATTCTCCACCTATGGGTTTCGCTAAAAATAAGGTATTACAGATTGAATTCTCTATGTTTTGAAAAACCCCGCAGAATTTGATAATTTCTATATCGATTCCCGATTCTTCTTTGGTTTCTCTTATTGCAGCTTGAGTTAGGGACTCCCCTTCTTCTACTTGGCCACCCGGCATCTCCCAGCCCCTTCTTGGACCTTTAATCAGTAATAATTCATTCTTATCATTGACAACAATAGCCGCAGCAGAAAGGATATGCTTAGGTGGATTCATTCTCTTTAGCTCCTTATAGTCTTTTTGAGGGTTATGAATAAAATCCATCTTCTTTCAGATGTGGTTGGTTATGCTAATTGCTATCAATAGTTATCAATTTCTCTTTCGCCTGGTTTAATAAATCATTGATTACATTCATTTCGTTGCGTACTCTTGTTCTTCCCTTTTCCGTCTGATTCCAATTATCTTTATTAATTCCTCGATCATCATGGAGTGGCAATATATCAAAATTCATTTGATCATCTCCAAATAAACTTGCAAGCAAAATAAATCTTCTACAGAAAAAAGCCTTACCCGCAAGTAATATATTTCTTTCTTCAGGCATGATCATGGTTATCGCAGTTTTTACGACATCATGGGCATTACAAGCACCTGTAATCGGGAAAATAATACTCTCTGGTAAGCCTAATTGAATTAACTGGAGCTTATGAAATTCAAACTCGTTAGCTTCTAAAAATTTGTTGTATATATCAGGGATTAATAGTCTCTTGAAACCCTCATTTTTATAGAGTTCCAATATCTTCATATTCAGTTCGGGAAAATGACCCGGATGATATATGACTACATCAGACGAAACAAATAGGTGTTTTCTACTGATAAATATCATTTCACTTATATTCTCAATAATTGCTTTGTTCATGTCACTCATCCTTTCGGAGTCCACGAATTCAAATTGTATCTATCTGTTTAAGTTGTCTGACCGAATTTCGCTTCCCTGTATTAATGATTACATGATTATATTAGGTAAGGTAGGATCTTTAAATGGATTCTCAATCATGATACTTAGTGTTACCTGTAAAATGATACTGACAATAATAAATATAAAAATAGATCTTGTCATGTCCTCTTTTCCCTTGTCAAATTGGCTTTGTATTATTATTTGGCTAGTAACTATATTCAGAATTATCATTAGTCCACATATAAGAAGATGACCGAGTCCAGTTAAGAATCCCTTAGTATAAAACTCAGCAAACAAAAGATGAAATAATCCTAGAATTAGTATAGGTAATATTATTGAACAAAAAATCGATACCACGATTAAGAGAAGTTTTGTTCTTGTCTTCATGTATTGACTCCTTTTTATGGCAATGGTTCAATTGTCAAGCATACTTCATTGGAATTGCATCTCACTTTCTCCCCCAGTATATCAGCCATTCTAAATATTGGGAATTAAAAGAAACCTTCAAGCGATTCAATATTTCGTGGAGGTAACTCTGAAATAGAATATTTATAGAGCGGATTTATTATCCCCCCCTCACCCCTAAAGGTAAAAGAAGGCATAAACGCGCAGCTTCTGTAGCACGGCAGCTATATCTTCAGCTCCCCAAGCTTGATCAGCTCGACAACCGCTTGCGAACGACCTGCCTTTTGGACGGCTATCGCTTGGCTTATATTTACTTTTAGTCGATCTGGCGTTGATTCTTGGTCACTTCGTTCAAGCTCCTGAAGCTTTTCTCAAGCTCATCTTGTCTCCTCGCGAGTCGGAAATCCTTACAGTAGCTTACATTCCCTTCTTTTTCGTAGAATGAATGTAACTATGAGGGAACTGCGAGATACAGGAGATTCGTGTATAATATCGAATACTTAAAGTTGGATACCTCCAGAATTTTGATGAATGAATTTTCACGACAAAGGTTATGGAAACCATGAAGCAATAATACTAAGGGACTAAACGAGATTAATAATCTGTTAACAACCGAACTCAATAAAATATAAAGGATGAAAAAAATGAAAAACAGAATTTTGTTTTTAATTTGTATCGTTATCTTATTACCAATGTTGAGCACTAACCAGGTTGAAGCTACGAATACAAAAGTTTATTTAGAATTATCGAAAGGCGTTACATACTATGGCGAAGTAAAGAATGGAAAACCCAACGGAAAAGGGTCCATGGACTGGGGGGGCAAAAGTTATTCGGGTGACTGGATAGATGGAAAAAGGTCAGGTCAAGGATACTATAAGTTCAACGAAATTGTTGATACTGATACAACGAGAACAATAACTTATAACGGTTCTTGGAAAAATGATAAAAAACATGGTAAGGGCCTGTTAAAGGAAATTACATCGGGCGAATATGGCCCATCGCTAGTTCAACAAGGTATATTTAACAATAATCAGTTTATAAATGGTTATGAAACACGATTTTTTTTAGGGTACTACGATTTTGATTATATTGACCAGAAACAGGCAGTCGGTTTCGGTACTAACAGTAAAGAACTAGCTAGAAAATTATTAAGTGGGAACTTTAGTGGAGAGCAAGCTTCTAATATTCATATTTACAAGAAGACTGGTAAGTATTATGAAGGATACTCGTTTGCATATGAGCCAGAGTCTTCCGGTTCTAACTATTCTATAGGTACGTATGAAAAGATAACTGAAAATGGATCAACTTCCTTTGTATTAAGATCTGGAGTTCATAATTCAGGTAGTGATGGGGATGATTTTTATACACAAGAAACATACAAGGATGGAATAATTGTCAAGAAAAAATCCATTTACCAACCTGATGAGTACTATGCTACTCTTGATAAAAACCTAAAAAATAAATTAAAAGAAATGAAGCCCTATTTAAAAGGGTTCTCAAATGCCATGAGGGAACTTTAATTATTGCAAAAGAACTTAGGACGTGTAGGCAAACTGTAACTCCGATTCGATTTTGATCGAGATTTACTTTCCTTTACGTCCTTTCAAAATACTTTGCTGAACTGGCCCCTTGTATTTCCTTGTTCGTCAGTTCTTCGCTGGATGAATTCTCCGGTCAATAGATTGATATCATCTTCGTCAGACTTATCAATTGTCGTTATCCCTGTATTGTAACTTCCCATCGTTGCTCCTATTAAAAACCAGTCATTATCTTGATATCTAAATCTATATTTATTGTACCATCTCCAATTGCTTCCCCCGTAATCGCTAACAAGGACAGAACCCCGATCAATGATTAGGCTATCAAAAGGGTCGCCCCATACTCCACCCTCATCAGCATTCAAAATGACATTATCGGCTATGATGGATACGGAATATGTGTTGTTTTTACCGCCAAATGCAATGAATAGTGATCTCGGAGACGCCGTTTGATCAACCACATCCTTCTCAATTACTGTTGCAGTGTCTGAGATACCATCTTTATTTAAATCGCCTTCTGCGATAACTGACTCTCCTTTGATAAGTTCTAAAATGTGCCATCCTTCTGGAATCAATGCATTGATGTTAGTTTCCCTCTGCTCATTGCTTTGCTGTGGAGTTTCCACTTCTAATGTTTCTTTGTTTGTACTTGGAGATATACTGGCCGCTGGTGTATTGGATGGAGTTGCTTCCTGTTCAATTGTCTGAGTGTGTGAATTTTCATTACACCCCACTATGCAACTTAAAAGTGCAGCAACACCAATAGAAGTTAAAATTAATTTCTTCATAGAGTCAGATTACTCCCCTTTGTTATGCGAGGGATCGCCCCCCTTCAATTTACAGTCAAATTAATCTATGACCTTCCCAACAATTTGTTCTTTTCTAATCGTGCCGATAGTTCTACTATCCAAGCTGTCGTTATAATTATCGCCAATGATAAAAAAATCATCTGCTCCTGTCTTGTATTCACCAACTCTGGAGTTATCAACCATTTTAACGGGTAAATCAATTGGAACATCATTAATTAGTATCTTGTCTTTCATCACTTTTATCTTTTCGTTAGGTAAGCCTACAACTCGTTTGACATACATTTTATTTTTCTGATCTGTATAAAAGCAAACAAGCTCATTACGTTCTACTTCATGCTGATTATAATAATCTGTGTCTACCTTAACAATCTGACCATCTTTAAATGTCGGTTCCATCGAAGGACCCATGATCTCCATTTTTTTATAGTTTGTACTGCCATTACAAGCGCTAATGATCATAAAAACAAATAACGCTAATATATATTTTTTCATATTTACCGCCCTTTCTTGAGTTTCTTAAACAATTTCACACAGCCGGATTTTGCGGTATGGAGTATTCTGCTCAGTGAAACGGATATGCTTCTTTGAAAATGCTCCTCGCGGACCCAAGGGCTATATGGTTTAAATACCACCACATGACCTTATGGTATCCGATCAACTTTGAACCGATTTCATTTACATCATTTGGTAACATCAACAAAATAAATTTGAAAATGTATGACCATATTTTCTTCACAGATACCCTACTCTCAAGCAACGTAGCATGAAACCGATGTTTTGTGATTCCCTTCTCATCTCGATTCAACTTTCATTCTCCTTTAATTACAGGCAAGATTTCTGTTGCCAATCATTGATCATCCCTTCTGATGGCTATTCCGATTTTCCTCCTCCAGTGTATCAACCATTCTAAATATTGGAAATATAAAAAAACCCTCAAGGTTGTTCAACCTCAAAGGTTCCAATACTTTTGGAGTCATTAATTAAGCTGTTACTGTAATCAGAAATGCGAGTAGCTATTCCCGTTTCTTCCCAACCGTACCAAGATAGATCACAAATTCTTCATCACCGTCTAATTGTAATATTTCGTCAATCAGCTTTTGATCATAGATTCCAATGGCGCAAGCGCCTGCACCGATCGATTCACTGGATAAATACAGGTTCTGGCATACATGTCCAACATCGATGAGAATTTTTTTGTGAGCGGAAATATCATACTTCCATTCAGAGCGATAAGGTGTGGTACTCCATGCAAACAGTACAGAAGCTTTTTTGGCAAAGTTAGGGACAAACGGCTGATCTAACGTAATCGCATCCACCTTCTGTTCAAGTTCATCTAACTCAAACATAAATAATAGCTTATGCTCTACAGGAAGGTATCTGTAGATCCCTTGCTCAATGCCTTCTACCCGCATAATCACTAAATAGGTTTCAAATGTGTGTGTCGCCCCACTACAGGGTACCGTACGCAGCGTAAGTCCGTTCTTATTCATACCTGTAATTCCTTGGGTAGCCCATAACAAATAGGATAATTCATCCAAACTCAACGTTTCCGCCGAATAAAATCTTGTACTTCTTCTTTGATCTATAACATCAAAAATGTTCTGTTTAGACACAACGTCTTTGCTGACCTTAGGCAAATCAATAATTAGGGATTCTGAATCATAAGGCTTAACAATGGGCGGTTGTGCCAATCCTTTGATCTTGTCCGTTTTTATATGCTTAAATTCATGAAAATTGGATTTTAGAAATTCCCTTTGTGGTTCGTATCTTCCCATAACAGATCCTCCTAGATTTCCTTAATAACTTTAATTTATCATGTCATGAAAATTAGATAGTGATCGAACTCACTACAGGGCTGTTTTGGTAAGTAAACAACAAAAAACCTCCCTTCACCTTAAAGGTAAAAGAAGGCATAAACTCATCGCTTCTGCAGCACGGCAGCTATATTTTCATTTCCCTTAGCTTATACTCGGCATAATCATCAGTTTAAGGCCCTCTTCTAACTCCCTTCCGGATCGAGGGGCGCATGCTCCGAAGCGTGAATATGGTGTTATCTAAGGATTTCAATGAAAATATTTCACTTTTTCTGTTTCTTTAAATTGAATTCTAAATTTCTTGGATAAGTACCTGCCTATGCTCTTTCTACTGTTTCTATAATGACTATCTATTTTAATTTTAGAGTTATCCTTCAAATGAAGATAATAAAAGTCCTCAGGCTTCAATATATTTGATAGATTCAATCTCAATTTCAAATGACTTTGAGAATAGGGTATATTTGATAAGCTTCCCTTCTGTAATCTTATAAAATGTGGTAGCTAAATAAACTAAGAAAGAAACTAAAAAAACTGTCGTTAAACTGAAAATGGTATCACTTAAATATTTGGTTCCAATGAAAATGAAAATAAAAATGATAATAAGTATTGAAAGTACAATAGATGACTGCGTTCTACTAAATTTCATTTTTCAACTGCCTTTCTTCTATTCGTAAATGGCTTCTTCTAGTATATCAACCATTCTAAATAAATAGGATGCCTTGCAAAACAATTCACAACAAAAAACCTCCCCGCTCTCGTCAGGGCGCGGCTTCTTTGCTGACAGTCATTCTGTATGTATCAGAACCCGGACGACCCAGTTATAAACCGCAATATAGCTAACAATTTTCACAACAAATCAATACAACTCCAGGATTATAATGAACCTAATAACAATGAAGCGATACTATGGAGGTTATTATGAACTGGAAAAAAGCGATTGAACACACGCTCTCCACCACCCGTCGCAACATCAAACGCTTTGGAGGCTCCTTTCCGATTGTAAGCCTGGGAGACGGCAAATATCATTTGACTGACCATACCAGCTGGACAGAAGGATTCTGGAGCGGAATTTTGTGGCTGAGCTATGAATACAGTAGAGATCCGGAGATTCACGCCGCAGCTATCCGAACGGTTGATTCTTTCAAGAAACGCCTGGAAGTGGAGCAGGCGCTCGATCATCATGATATCGGCTTTCTCTACTCGCTCTCTGCCAAGGCCCGCTGGATTGTTGATAAGGATGAAGACTCCCGTCTGCTTGCGCTGCAGGCAGCCGATATTCTGATGAAGCGCTGGCGCTCTGTTCCGCAGCTGTTTCAAGCCTGGGGACCGGAAGGCGATGTGAATGACGGGGGCCGGATTATTATTGACTGCCTGATGAATCTTCCGCTGCTGTATTGGGCAACGGAACAGACCGGCGACTGCAGCTATGCCGACTGTGCCAGCATCCAGGCCGAGAAAAGCCGCCGGTTCCTGGTCAGGGGAGATGATTCCTCCTACCATACTTTTTATTTTGACCAGCTGACGGGAAATGCCATTCGCGGAGGGACCGGACAAGGCTTTCAAGACGGCTCCACCTGGACGCGGGGACAGGCCTGGGGTGTTTACGGCTTCGCCTTAGCTTACCGTTATCTCAATGAACCGCGTTTTCTGGAAACCTCCAAAAGACTGGCCCGCTATTTTTTAGAGCAGCTTTCCGGTGATGGTGTTGCGTATTGGGATTTCGATGTTCCGCAAGAGCACCCCACTCCCCGTGACAGTTCGGCGTCGGCCATCTTTGTATGCGGCATCCTTGAGCTGCTGGAGCACTTGCCTGAGGAGGATCCGGACCGGAAAATGCTTGCCGAAGCGGCGGGCAAGTCTATGGATACCCTACTGGACCGCTATTTTACCGCAGGCAGTTTGGCGGAGGAAGGTTTTCTCCGGCATGGCTCCTATTCTGTCAGAGGAAACTCTTCTCCTGATGATTTCATGATCTGGGGTGACTATTTCTTTCTGGAAGCGCTGCTGCGTCTGCAGCAAGGTGTTCCGGGATATTGGTATGAACGCGATGGCCGATAGGAAAGGAATGATCTATACTGGAAATAATAACGGATAATAAGGGAGCGTTTCATGAACAGGAACGATCATTCACCCCAAAGGCTTGAACCTGGACTACTTATGTTCAATTATAAATATGAAAATGAGGAAGCCCACTGGTTTCACGCACACAGGGGTATTGAACTGCTGTACATTTACAATGGTCGCGGCGAAATTATGGCAGAGAATCAGACCTACCCCATCCGGGATCATATGCTGGTCTGGTTTCAGCCCTATCAGCTGCACCGTGTGATAGTTCCTCCGGCACAGGGCCGTTCTTATATCCGGACAAATCTGACCTTTGACCCCAATTTTGTGGAGCATTATCTTTCGGCTTTTCCTTTCCTGGAGAAGTTTTTCCGCAGGATGTGGAAGGGCAGCCTCCAGAAGCCGGTTTTCTATGATATGCAGGACACCCTGATTCCTGAGTTGCTGGAGGAAATAGATCATTCTATAAATAACTCTGCTGCAGACAAAGAAGAGACTATCGGGTTTCTGGTGCTTCAGCTGATCCGGCTGCTGCAAAAACAAATGTCTGATGTCATGGCCGAAGTCAACCCGCTGCATTCGCGTGGAGGTTCACATGTAGAGCAGATCACTGAATGGTTGGATGAACATTACAAAGAGCCCTTCAGCCTCGAAGCACTGGCTAATAAGATGCATCTGTCACCGTATCATATTTCGCATGTATTCAAGCAATTTGCTGGCATCACGCTGTCCGAATATTTGATGCAGCGGCGTGTAAGTGAAGCTTGTATACTGCTTGCCAATACCGCTAAATCCGTTCAGGAGATCGCGACAGAGGTGGGCAGTTTTTCTCCGTCCTATTTCAGTCAGATGTTCAAAAAAAACAAAGGAATTTCACCGGAAAAATACAGAAAGAGCATCCGCTGAAGCCAATCTAATTACAATAACCGCAAAAAAACGCCCTTTTATAAAATGGAAGTGTTGAGCAGCCATTTTACGAAAGGGCGATTTGCTGTGCACTCAGCTGACAAAGTAGTCCACTGGCTGACTCTGGAAGGGTTTTGGCTAAAAAAACACTTCTTATAAAATGACCTCAACCTTGACGGATGAGCGTCCGGGATAAGGAGGTAGAACGTTGCCCTCTACCGGTTCACCGTCGACAGTAATTCCTCGGACACCCTTGCAGACCCTGCTGGCATTCGTAACGGTAATGTCATAGACACAGCCCCGGAAGCGCCGTTTCACCGTAAACCCTTCCCAATCGGCGGGAATACAGGGGTCGATGGACAAGCCTTCGAGCACCGGCTTCACACCCAGGATATATTGGGTAACAGCAACATACATCCAGGCAGCCGTACCGGTTAACCAGGAGACATTGGCGAGACCGAATTTATCAGACTCCGGCCCGAACAGGTTGGAGGAATAGACGTAAGGCTCTGCTTTGTATCGCCATAAACCCGCCTTATCCATAGCCACATTCGGCAGCAGCTGGCGGTAATATTTATAGGCCAGGTCTCCCCGGCCAAGCATACATTCAGCGATAATCGCCCAGGTGTTGGCGTGGCAGAATACCGCCCCGTTCTCCCCCGTGCCCTTGTTGTAATTGGTCAAAGGGTCGGCAGGATCGGGAAAGCTGGTGATGGACGGATGGATTTTTTTGATGCCGAGTTCTGTATCCAACATTTCATACACGCTGTCCATGGCCTGCAGCCCCTTCTCGGGGTCCGCCATACCTGATATCGTCGCCCAGGTCTGGGCGTTGAGCCAGATTTTGGCCTCGTCGTGTTCGTCACTGCCGAGGAACCGTCCGTCGTCCATGATGGCCCGCCGGAACCAGCGTCCATCCCAGCCGATGCTGTTGACCAGCTTGCGCTGACTCTCATACATGGCTTCATACCGGGCGTTATCCTCCGGATGACCGCTAGCTGCGGCAAGATCAACCATCCGCAGCAGTACCGTTCCAAGCTGCATCGACGTCCAGATACTTTCGCCCCGCCCTTCCCTGCATACACGGAACAGCTGGTCGTTCCAGTCCGAGCGCAGCATCAGCGGGAAGCCGCGGGAACCGAGCCGGGACGCGGTGAAATCAACCGCAGCCTTTAAATGCTCGTACACTGTTCCCTCGCCGCCGTCATAGTAAGGTACCTTGGTCTTCAGAAAAGCCGCATCTCCGGTTTCCGCCAGCAAATCCCATGCCGCCAGCGCGGTCCACAAATGGTCGTCGGAATGGATGCTCATTACCGGGTCCCATCCCTCGTTCGGGAAGAAGTAATGATTCACATGCCCGTCCTTGTACTGCTGTCCGAGTAAAAGCCTCAGCTTGTCAAAGGCAAGCTCCGTGTCGAAGGGCACCACCGCCAAAATATCCTGCGCGGTGTCCCGGTAGCCGACACCGCGGAACGTGCCGGTGGCGTAAAAAGAAATGTTGCGCGAAAACAGAAAGTTGCGGTGCGCCTGGTACGGATTCCAGATGTTGATCATCCGCTCCGCATCTTTGTCCGGTAGCCGGCTCTCCCATGCGCCAAGGTAGCTTGACCAATTCTCTTTAAGAGCCAGGAAAGAGGATTCTACGAATCCAGCCTCCCGGGAGCGGGCTATTACCCTCGAGACCTCCTCCTCATCCGCTGCAGTGCCAAGAAATATATTGATCGTGCGGCTCTCGCCCGGCTGCAGCGTAAGGTTGAACTGCAGCGCACCGCACGGGTCGCCGCCCATCAGCTCCGATCCGGTGCAGCCGCCGTTCTCAATCGCCGACGGATTGGATTCACTGCAGTAGCTGCCGATAAATTCCTCGCGGTCGCCGTCATATCCGGCAAGCGGCGTATCCGCAGCCAGATAGACGAGCGGCGTCTCTTCTGGCTTTGGCTGATTTTCGACCCCGTACCGGTACACCAGTCCCTCCGCTTCATGATATTGCACCGAAACCTGATGTTTGTTATAGCACTGCCACTGAAGCTCACGCATAAATTCCATCATGCCAAACTCGGCGTAAGCGTAGACCTTCAGCTCTTGTGGTGCACTGCCCTGATTGGTCAAGGTCAGATTCCAGATCAGCGAATTCTCATAAGGCCCGACAAAATACACTGTTTGTGCCGATATACCGCCCTGACTTGCCTCGAAACGTGTATAGCCCATGCCGTGGGCACTCTTCCACAGCTCCGGTTTATCTAAAGCGGGTTCGCTGGTCGGGCACCAGTAACGGCCTGTTTCCGCATTCTGCACATAGATATAAGGGCCTGAGCGGTCCATCGGCAGGTGGAAGAACCGGTAGCGTGTAATCCGCCAGATCTGGGGCGATTTGTAAAAAGCTACCCCGCCGCCCGCATGCGACATCATCGTATGGAAGGTACCGTTCGACAGGTAGTTCATCCATGGTGTCGGCATATCATGCCGGTTAAATTCCACCTCCTTCTCCCCGTCCCTGAAGGTATAGTAATCTTTCGGATCCGTATATTTGATAGGCTCGGCTTTCACTGGGCTTCAGCTCCTTTGTGATGATAATGCTTATTTCGGCTCGACCTCATCCAGGGTAAGACGGTATTCGAGGCCTTTCATATAGGTGCCGTCTTCATTCAAGAAGGTCAGGCCGAAAGTCAGGTCTCCGCCCGTTCCGTGTACGATCGCAATCAGCCGGTTGAGACCGGTCTGCAGTGTAAGCTCCCGCTCCGGCTCTGTCACGAGAGCACCGTTCAGATAAATCTCATAAGGTACCGCTGTGCTGATGCGCAGGCGTCCCCGGTGAAGCTGCCCGGCAGCCCCCTCTTTATCCTGAGCCTGCACAAAGCAGCTCAGAAACCAGGGATTACATCCCGCATCGGCAATGCGCAATGTACCATCGCCGGAACGCCGCTCTTTCTTCTGCATCCAGCCGTAAAGGCCTTCCCCCAGATTATTCAATGAAAACGCCGGATCAGTGTAATAAGCCTTCATCTCACGATAATCGACATGGGGCGGACAAGGCAGCGCCATCATCGTTTCTACGGCCCACTCCCCGTCCCCCTTCACGCTGTCCAATAGACCGTCATCAAATGACGCACCCAGATTGGCCAGCAAACGGGTATACAGGCGAAGCGCCTTCTCACTCCCCGGTTCTGTTAACAGCTGGGAGCAGAACACAGAACCTGCACCGGTCTTAGCTTCGGCCAGGAAGATTCCAGATGGGCGGGCGTTTCTGCGGTTCAGCTCCACCAGTGCCAGACGGCTGTATTCTGCCGTGTAGCCATGGACGAAATAGTCCTTCCAGGCCGTGCCTTCGATACTCATACAGAGCACACCGGCGCCTTGAATCTCCAGGCTGTCCGCTGCAAGCAAGCGGTTCTTGACCTCCCGCGGCGACAGAAACACCTTGTCGAACCCGAACAGGTCGACAGGGCTGAATCCCTGCACGGCGGCGTGGGCGTAGTCCGCCGCCAAGTGATACGTCTCGTGCGGCACCACGCGCACGGGACGGTCCAGCAGGCGGGCAAGCGCCGCCTGCTGGCGTTCCTCCGCCGGCAGGAGCAGCACCTGCCCGCCGGCTTCGGCATGACGCCGGAGCGCTTCAGCTGCTCCCGGCGTCTCAAGCATGCAGGCTTCGGCCACGATCAGGCCGAAGTCCTGCAGCCCGGTGCGCGCGGCAATGTCTGGCGCGCCAGTCCAATCCGGCGCTGCTGGATCCAGCGCCGTGTACCGTAGCCGCAGCTTCGCAAGGAAAGCTGCGGCCTGCCCGCCGCGGCGCACCAGCGCTGCCGCGGGCAGGGCCTTAGCCCCGGCGTTCCCTGCGCCGCCGGCGTAGGCCAGCATGTTCCGAAGCAGCAGGCAGGCCTGCGGAACATGTTCCAGATTGGCCATCAGCTCCAGCTGATTGGCCAGGAACATGCCCTCTCCGCTGCGGTACTCCAGCAGCGGAGACCACAAATCGCCGCCGTCTCCAAAATCGCCGGAACTGCACTCCAGCAGCAGGGTGAAATCACCTGCCGCCGGCTTCTCGAAAGCTGCGTGGATGATCGGCTCCGGCCCCTCTTCATGCAGCTTCTCATGCCAGAACATCAGATCCCTGTCGCCAAGTCCCTCCAGTACCGGGTGCCGGTAGCTGCCGGCATGAGCACGGAGGAAGGGCCGCCGCGAGAGCGGCAGCTTGCCCAGCGACAGCTGGTTCTGCTCCAGCAGCAGCAGCCTACCGCCCCGAGAGGCAAATGCCTTTAGCAGCGCCTCCAGTGTGCCGTCACCATCCTCCGCCCGGCTGCCGACAATAAGCAGAACATCGGCTGCCAGCTCAGCCAGCCGGGAACGGTCTATCCTTTCACAGCCTGGAACAAGCCGGCTGATAGGTTTGAAATCGCGGTCCGTTCCCCAATAGGCCGACCGCCGCTGTACATTCACTGGCTGGTTCAGCAGACTTGCCGGTACCACCCTGTATTCCAAACGCAGCTCATGCACCTGCCGCCCGCTGTGGAACAACAGCGCTGTCAGCACCGCCTGCCCGCCGTCGGCACCGGAGGCCGGCATCCATTCCAGTTCAAGGATCTTATGTTCAGCAGGATGTTGAACGAAGTCGAAGCTTTGCTCATGCACGGTCTTCCCGCCCTGCCGGATAACGAATTCCGCCCTGACTTCCTGTGCAGACAACGTGTCGTTGTATACGTCGAAGCTGCGGGCAACCGGCTTATCGTCATAGAAGCAGCTGTTGTATTCGGCAGCGATAATTGTTTCCGGCTTGAACGCCTCTGCCATGATGGCAAAGGCTGGATTAGGGGAGTACAGCGGATACTCCTCCGGCAACATTCCGTTGTTGATCGACAGCGAATAAGACGGAATGATCCCCGGCTTCACTCCGAAGGTGTCCGTGTCCGAAGGCGGCAGGACAATGTCCCGCTCCGGCATCGCCTGCATGAAATAATGGGCGAAATTAAAGGTGGAAATGCCGGACACCCCCTCCCGCCTGGCGTACTCCACAAACAGCCGCTCCTTCAGCGCCAGGCCTGCTGTGCTTTCATCCGTACCGCGGTAAGCCTGAAGGCCGGTGTACATACTGCTGTTCTGCGGGCAAATATACCACCAGCCGCCGTGTTCCCCGAAAGTCAGCGGAACGGTCCGGTCCCACTGGCTGATCGTGCCGTCGATATTATAATGGCGGCTCTCCACTTCGGTATGTTCCTTCGGCAGCAGACGGTTGTCCCCTTCGGCAATAATAGCGCGGGTAGGATCAAGCCCGCGGATCTCGGCCATCAGGCCGGGCATATGCCCTTTGAAGCCGTCCCGTCCGTCCACCCAGCGCATTTCGTTCTGCAAACTCCAGAGAATGACAGACGGATGGTTTTTGTCTCGCTGTACCAGCCGCCGCACATGCTGATGACAGTTCTCCACATAAGCGGGATGGTCGGCCAGCATCGATTTGCCGGAGCCGTAAATCGCCGTTTCATCGATTAGGAGCATTCCCTCTTCATCAGCGATGCGCAGATAATCGGCAGGATACGGCTCGGCATGCAGCCGGATACTGTTGATACCAACCGAGCGGCAGATGCGGTACCAGTTGCGGATGTAGGCCTCCGTCATCTGCAGTCCGCCCTGAAAATGCCAGGAGTCACCGCGCAGATTGACCGGTATGCCGTTCAATCTGAACTGCGGGCCCTCGCACCAGAATTCGCGGAAGCCGAAAACTACATCCCGCCGGTCGATAACCTTCCCGTCTTCCAGCAGCTCCAGTACCGCACTGTACAGAAACGGTTCATCCGGGCTCCACAGCCTGGCGCTGTTCCAGTCCAGATGGAATGAAGCACTGTATACTTCCCCGCCGCGTTCGTTCTCACACAGCCTAAGCTTCTCCGCTGCGTGGGCATCGACGTATTCTGCCGTGCACTCCGCAGACAGTACCGGACTGGATTCAGCTTCTAAACTGTAGCGATCCGCCCCTGGCCCGTCCGCAGACTGCTCTAGCACGCCTTTCTCCCATATGCTCAGCTTTACCGTGAGCGGGCCGCGGACCGCTGCTGTGTCTGTCCCGGCAGCAACCGCTTGTACCTCGATACGCCCTTCCCTTACGGAAGTCCGGATCGTTACATCCTCCAGCGCCAGCAGGGGGTAGCCCTCCAGATACACGTCCTGCCAGATCCCCCGGCTGATTCTTCCATACCAGGAGCCCATCAGCCCGGTGATTTTGGACATGCCGCCGGGAAGCGTCACGGTATCAAATCCGCTGCAAACCACATGCAGCTGATGCTCCTGCCCCTGCTTTACGATGGACGTAATGTCGAGTCTCAGCGGCAGATACCCGTCCTCCCAGATGCCAACCTCCTGGCGGTCCACATAAATGACGGCCTTCTGCATAATACCGTCCAGCCGCAGCACAATCCGCTGTCCGGCCATACGCTCCGGGACGCGAAAGCTCCGGTGCAGTACACCCGCTTCAGCGGCATCCCACTCCTGCGGATAACCGTAAATGTCAAATGGAGCATACCCATACTCCGGGATTTTGCCGAAGCTTTTGCCGTCAGGCAGCGGATAGATCCTCCTCCAGCTGGAGGGGACCTGTACCTTGCGGGCTTCATACCTAATTCTTTCGGGCAGCCTGCGGCACTCTGGCTGATCGTACAGGGGCATGAAATCCCATTCCCCGTTAAGACATAACAGATTACGCATCTCTTATTCCCAGCTTTCCGGCGAAGGAGCTTACCTCAAGTACCAGCGTAAGCTTGCGCCACAGCTCCTGGCCCGCAGGTGCTCCCTCCCATTTGATAAAATGCGGCTCCATCACTTCAGCCCAGTTGTCCGGACGAAGGGATGTCTTCAGTTTTCCTTCATAAGGGGCAGGCTCCCGGGTAGCCGGCTGCTCCGCATAAAAAAACAACACATTTTCATGCAGACCGATGATGCCGTATTTATCGCCGTCCCCGGGCCGTTCCTCCTGGTATTGATAGTGGTAGTAAACGTAGCTGGCAGCCGCTTCCGGCTTCAGGATCGCAAGCCGTCCGTAAGGTTTGCCTTCAGGACTGCGGCGCTCCCAGTGCTGCGCAGAAACAGGATGCTGATAATGAAAAATATCCGTCAGCGGCACCCAGCGGCGCCCTTTAGCCCCTCCGGGCCAAACTGCAAGCTGCTCCGATGCTCCCGGCAGTAAAGTTTCCGGCGGAACCGGTGATTCCGCACATTCATAATAAAGAAACAGCTGGCTGCTGCAGGCAAACAGGCTCATATGGTCTACATGCAGCCGGCCCATGGCTTCGGTAAGCGGAAGTGAGATCTCCCGGCTGCGGAAAAAAGCAGCCGCTTCCCCGCCTTCCAGCCCCTCCGCTCTGTATAAACAGCGCTTCATGCCACACCTCCTTATCGTTTGATTCACTATCATGTTACCGCATACACTCTACCCCTGCCTTGACGATGGCGACCTTGTTTAGCATGATAACGACATGCGCTTATCACTCGTATCCAGCCTATTTCTGCACTTCTTTCAGGGCGTTCCCCACCCGCCTGTAGGCGCAAAAGCGCCCTCCCCGCAGGAAGAGCGCTCACGAAGATTTAAGGCAGAATCGAGAAGGTGATGTCATCGAACAGCATGTAGGCGAAGCCGCTGGTGTAGAAGCCTACTTTACCGGAAGGCCGGTGGCCCGGATCGCTGCCGGACAGCCTTGGTGAACCGTCCACAAATACGGAGATCTCGCCATTCTTGGCCGTTACCTTTACCGCATACTCCGTGTCCGGCTGCAGGTCATGTCCCGGGAGGACAGTCTCGGTAAGCTTCTGCCAGGCTGTGTTATACAGGATCCAGGCCGAAGTTCCGTCTGCCCGGGTGCGGTAACCGATCCGGGTGGAGCCGGTGCTGTCCTGACGGTCGAAGATGTACAGGATGCCATTATCAGGCATCACAGACGGTGTCTTTAGCACGAAATCCAGCTGATAAGACGTAAAGCTGCGGTCGAGTAAAGCAGTCGCCCCGTTCAGAAGCTTGTAGCGGCGGTTCCCGTCCGAATCAGCCGCGATGCTGCGGTTCGGGTCTACCGGCCAGCCGTTCCCCCCGTTCTCAAAATCCGTCTCATGCATGATATTGGAGACCGTTATTGCAATATCAGCTTTAATTAACGGATTTACCGTTGACACCGCCGAAATGACGGTCTGCCCTTCGTATACGGCGTTAACTACACCCGTACTGTCCACTGTGGCCACCGCCGGATTGGCCGACTGCCAGGTAACGCCCGTCTCCGATGTATCCGACGGATCAAAGGCCAGCTGTAATTGCCGCTGTTCCCCGGCGGCGAGACGCACGCTGCTCTCTGCCGGGATGATCCCGGCAAGTTCGGTAGTCAGTGCTTTGAACTGGATATCATCGAACAGCATATGGCTGACATTGCTCACGTAAAATCCGACTTTACCTTCCGCATTATGTCCCGGATCATTGCCCTTCAGGCGAAACGCTCCGTCCAGATAGACGCTGATATCACCGCCCTTAACGAGCATTTTGACTGCATATTCCGTATTCGGCTGCAGGTCGTGATGAGGAAGCTTCACTTCCTTCAGCACGGTCCATGCTGAATTGTAGAGCAGCCAGGCCGAGGTCCCGTCTGCCCGCGTCTTATAGCCAATCCGGCTGGAGCCGCTGCCGGCCTGGCGGTCAAAAATATACAAGGTCACATTGTCCCCCATCGTCTCAGGGGTCTTCAGCCGAAAGCTCAGCTCGTAATCAGAGAAGCTTTTAGGACTGAGCGCCGAGGCTCCATTCAGCACCTTATACCAGCGGTTGCCGTCTAGCTTCACAATGCTACGGTTCCCGTCCTGGACCCAGCCGTTTGCTCCAGATTCGAAATCCGTGAAATCCATCACGCCGTCGCCCGCTTCTACCGTGACATTAACCGAAGCAGTCAGTAGCGGATTTTCCCCCGATGCCACGGTGATGACCGTGCTGCCGACCGCTTGGCCGGTGACTATACCTGCTCCATCCACAACCGCGATGGCGGGATCAGCTGACGTGAAGGTCAGGGCGGGATTATCTGCGTTCCACGGAAGCACTGCCGTCTGCAGTTTTACCGTTTTCCAGCGGTCCACCGTAATTTCACTGTCATAAGCAACCACCCCTTGAGTAGGGTAGCTGGCTGGTCCTGCCGTCGTGCCTGCTTTACCGGTTAGGCCGATTTCCGCGAATGGAATGTCAGGAAACCCGGGTATGGCATCGAATACTTCCGCATCCGGCCGGAGCGACAGGTCGCCACCCGCCAGATTGGTGAAGCCGGGATCCTCCGTGGTCACCCAGTTATCTGCATACTGAACCAGCCCGAATTTGTCGTATGCCCCATATACATTGGTTGTTACGCTGCGCGGAAGCGACGGATTATAGACAACATTCCCCTGAAACGTATTGGTGTCGGGATAATAACGGTTCTCCGTGAAGAAATTCGCCAGCTCAGGGTATTTGGTCATATAAGGTGTTCCTGTGAAATTGTTGTTAGCCGCAAACAGCGCCTGCCACTTCGGCATGTAATTCAGCGGCACCTGATCATCCGGCTCGTCGCCGAGAAACATATCCGCATAGTCATAGGGAACCTTGCTGTCGATAAAAATATTGTTGCGGGTCAGAATATGCGCGCCGCCGTTGTTTTTAATGGCCGAATTGCCCATTTTGTAAAAGATGTTTTCATCTATGGTAAGTCCCATTGTGAAATTGTCGGGATATACCCCTTCCACCCCGGCTTTGGTTTCGCCGATATTGTGAAAGTAGTTACGCCTGATGACCGTGCCCCGCTCCTGGGGCTGCTCACCCGCATTCATGTATATGGCACCAAGGTCGGAGAAGGTTGTACATACATCGTAAATTTCGTTATACTCCACGACATGGTCGTTACCGAAGATCAGCACGCCGGGATGGGGCGCATCATGCAGCTCATTATGCGACATCCGGTTACCGACACCTGACAGCAGAACCCCGGGGTTATAGGCTTTGTGATAGTAGGCAAAATCATGGATATGCGAATTTTCCACGGAATTATTCCCCGGCTGCAGCGTCGTTTTGTTGCCCCCCGCCAGCGTGACGGCAGTGCCGCCGATATGATGAATGTGGGTGCTGATAATGGCGTGGTCCGTACCCGGCGCTCCGTCGAAAATATTGTAGTAAAACCTGCTCTGCGTATTGACCAGCACACCGCTGTTGGTGAAGTTGCGGATTTCGCTGTTCAGGATCCGCATGTGACTTCCGCCCATGAACACAGCTGCCGAATCGCGGCCGTTCTCAAGCACCAGCTCAGAGAAATCGATGTATGATGCATCCAGCGCGTTGATCATCGGCGTCTTCAGCATCGTCACTTCAATATCCGGGTCCGCTGCGGCAAATTCGGCATTCGGCAGGAAATACAGCTTGCCGGCCTGGCGGTCAATGTAATATTCACCGGGCATATCAATTTCCTCGAGCAGATTTTGCGCAAAATGAAAATCCGGATACCAGTTTTTGAAGAGGCCGCTCATCTCCCCGTAACGGAGCGTGATGCTTTTGGCGGTTGTATCGATCGACGCAATTTTGTTGTACGACCATTCCCAGCTGTAGCCAAAAATGCCGTCCAGCCAGATGTCGTCCGCCTGTGTCCAGTACTGCGGCCGGTCATACGTATACGTGAAGGTGCCTCCGCGCGTATGCACTTCCCCGTTCGGATCCTTCCTCGTCGGGCCCGGATCGAGAATTTCATCCATCTGGACTGTGCTTTCGTTGGGCCAGCGGGCCAGTGTCATGCCCTGCCCGGCCACATACAATTCCATCGGCGGGACTTCGCTCAGGTCATTGGCCAGATAATATCCATGGCGGCTGAGCTGGCCGTAATCGGTGATCCCGAGTGCTGCCAGGTCGGCCGTCAGTACTTTTGTCCTTGCCTCGGTACTGATAATACGGCTGAGCACAGCCGGGTCAGTAACCGGAACGAACGCAGACTTGGCAAGCTGCTCCGCACCTGACAACGTCACAGACTCACCCGGATAAGCGGTGTAAGTGATCAACTTGCCCGCTTCCCCTGAATCCTGCTGCCGTAATTCGAAGCTGGCTGTCCGTTCATACCTTCCTTCGCGTAAATATACAGTGACACCGCCATTCGGCAACCCTTTCTTTGCTTTTAAAGAACGGATGGTATCACGTGCCTTCTCAAGTGTCAGAAACGGGGCACTCTTTGTCCCACTATTGGAATCGCTTCCATTTTTAGCTACGTAAAATGTTTTCCCAGTGGTCTTCTCCTCCGCAGATGCAGATGATGCAGAAGATGTGAAGGGTGGACAGGGAGTCATCATGAACAGCAGACTGGCCATAAGCGCTGCAAGCAACCTTTTTTTCACCAAAGCTCCTCTTCCTTTCCATGTGGGAATATGGACGGCCACGCCGGTATTATGTCTTAGCGCAGCCGCCTTTGAGCAGCAGGTTCTTCCGAGTTCCTCCAGCGGTGCAGGTTTATCTATCTATTACTTCTTCAAGCCTTTATCCTTAAGGAATTGTTCGAATTGTTTGGTCACTTCCGCTACATATTTCTCTTCGCCCGCTTCCTTCAGCTTGCCGTAAAGTACAGGCCAGGTTTCTTCAAAATCCAGTGTTCCGGTAACCAGTCCGCGCTTGTATTCACCCCACACGGCATTCAGGTTGGCGATCTCCGTATTGACCGGCTCGGAATTAAACTTGAAGGCACCGACAGGATTGACTTCGGAATCGGAATTGATCTTTTTGGTTTCCTCCCAGACGTTCTCCGGCTGGCCTTCCTTCAGATAAGAATTAAATACGCTGCCAAATACCCAGTCCATATTCGGCAGATACCGGGAGTCCGGCAGCGCCTTGATGTAATCACCTGTCGTCTTCTCATAGTGAACACCGGCAATACCATTGCAGAGCAGATTGTACAGCTCCTTGTCGGTATTCACCAGATTCAGCAGCATCATGGCCCGTTCCGGATTAGGGGCGGTACGGCTGATCGACTGGTTGGTCGTCGCCGAGTAGCCGTTCGAGAACCAGTCGCTGAGCGGAACCGTGATAACGTCATTTCCGCCGTTTTTCGCTTTCACTTCCGCTTCTACCCCTGGCTTCAGTGTAACGTTGAAATCTACGGCAATCTGGCCTTTCGCCAAATAATCGTTCATCTTTTCAGTAGCTGCGTCTTTGTAAATGTAGCCTTCTTTGTACCATTTGCTGGCCAGCCGGAAATTGTCCAGCTCTTCTTCCGGATAACGGTACAGCGTATAAGTCGGATCATCTGTTTTGATGTAGAAATGGTCATCCAGGCCCGGAACTACCCAGTACTTGTCGTCATGCGACTGAGGATTGATAAAAGAAGTGCCGAATACGCCAAACGGAATAATGTCCGGCTCATTCTGTTTGATTTGGGCCAGGAAAGGTTCAATATCGGCAATCTTTTTGATGGAAGCGGTATCAAGATTGTACTTGTCGGCAAACCGCTTCTGGATGATAAATCCGTAACGGGAGCCGTTGATCTGCTGGTTCGGAATACCGTATATTTCACCGTCTACGGAAAGACCGTCCCACATCACCTGCGGCACATCTGCCTTGAGCTCCGGCGCGTATTCATCCAGGAGAGCATCCATCGGCTGAATGGCTCCTTTGCGTACCAGCTCCTCCGGCTTCAGCATGTAACCGGTCCAGAGAATGTCGAACTTCTCACCCGCAGCGAGCACGGTGTTCATCTTCTGCACATAGTCCCCGATCGCAACAGGCATCAGCTTGACTGTAGCGTTGATCTTTTCCTTCACAATCTTGTTAACTTCATCCTGGACCTTGGCCTGATCGGCCTGAAGCTGCGACAGCGGATAATACCAGGTCAGTTCAACCGGCTTCAGCTCCCCGGCGCCTCCCGAATCGGGTGTTGCACTTTGCGCACCTGCTGTAGCGCTGCCTTCCGTGCCGCTTGACCCGTTACCGTTGCCGTTGTTGTTGCCACCGCAGCCGGCCAGAACCGACGCCGCGAGCAATACAAACGCCAAAACCCCAAACAGTCTTTTTTTCATTTGAGTGACCTCCTGTACTTTGTACATGATTGTATGTTAACCCTTTAGGGAGCCAACCGTAAGCCCTTTGACAAAAAACCGTTGAAAGAACGGGAAGATAACCACCATCGGTCCGCCCGCCAGCACGGCAATGGCCATCCGCGCCGAACTGTTGGGGAAACTCGCCAGATCGATACCAAGCTGTCCTGTAAATTCCGAATTCGTGGTGAGAAATTCGATGCTGTTGAGCGTCCGCACCAGCAGCAGCTGCAGCGGCACTTTGCTCGGATCATCGATGTAGAGCATCGCATTGAACCATTCATTCCAATACGTAAAGGATATCAGGAGACCCAGAGTAGCAAGCGCCGGTGTGGATAAGGGCAGGATAATCCGGAAGAAAATACGGAATTCCCGCGCCCCGTCGATTTTGGCGGATTCAATGATCTCATGCGGGATTTTGGACATGAACCCTTTCATGACCATGATGTTGAACGGTGACAGCAGGATCGGCAGAATAAGCGCCCACAGGCTGTCTTTCAGATGCAGATATTGCGTAATAAGGATATAGGAGGGAACAAGCCCCCCGCTGAACAGCATCGTGAAAAATACATAAAATGTGGTTACCCGGTTATACCTGTAATCCTGTCTCGAAATGACGTAGGCGGTCATCGCAGTCAGCAGCAGGCCGGCCAGCGATCCAACTATGGTCACCGTAAGGGTCACCCCGTAAGCCCGGAACAGAATGTCAGGAGCATCCAGCAGATAGCGGTAGGCATCCAGACTGAACGACTTGGGGATAAACTGATAGCCGTTTTGGGTCAGCGCCTTTTCATCCGTCAGCGATACCGCTATGACAAGCAGAAACGGCAGGATGACTACAAGTGAGAGCACCGTAAACAGTAGGTTAATGAACAGCTTGGAAAATTCAAATTTTTTGGCCACTGCCATGGCACCTCCTTACCATAAAGAGTTATCGGGATTGATTTTGCGCACAATCGCGTTAGCCGACAGCACCAGCACCAGACCGACAACCGACTGGTAAAAGCCTGTGGCCGCTGACATGCTTACATTGCCGACTTCACGCAGCGCACGGTAGACATAGGTATCAATAATATCTGTTGAGCCGTAGAGAAAGCCTGAGTTGTTCGGTATAAAGTAATGCAGCCCGAAGTCGCCGCGGAACATGTTGCCGATGGACAGGATCAGCATAATAATGATGATTGGTGCCATCAGCGGAATCGTAATTTTGAACGCCATCTGCCGCTTAGTCGCACCGTCAATCCGCGCCGCCTCGTAATATTCGCTGTTGATGCCGATAATGCCGGCAAAATAAATCAGCGTGTTGAACCCGATCACTTTCCATAATTGAACCAGGATGAGGATCACCGGCCACGGTGCGGCATTCTGGTACCAGCTCACCGGCTCGAGACCGAAGGACTCCAGGGTGCGGTTGATAAAGCCGTCGGAATGGTTCAAAAAGGCATACGCCACATAACCCACCAGCACCCACGATAAAAAATGGGGCAGGAACAAGGCCGTCTGGTAGAACTTGCTCCACTTGGCCTTGATTTCGTTCATCAGAATAGCCAGCAGCAGCGCTGCTGAGGTACCTATCAGAATGTAAGCGGTGTTATAAAGTACCGTATTGCGGGTAATTCTCCACGCCGTATCCGTGGTGAACAAATAACGGAAGTTATCAAGCCCGACCCACTTGCTGCCGAATATGCCCAGATCGTAGCGGTAATTTTTAAAGGCGATAATCAGGCCAATCATTGGAATATAGGCAAAAATTAATTTGTACAGTATTCCCGGCAGCGAGAGCAGGAACAGCTCCCGGTTGTTCTTGAAATGGTGAAGCTCTCTTCCGATCCACGTCTTACTGCGTTTTCCCGGCGGCGCACCCGCATGTGCCCCTTGCTGCGAAAGTGATACATTCTTCAACATAGCCAAAGCCCCTTCCTTTCCTTCCTTAGCGGCTGCCTGTGTTCCAGGCTTTGCACGACTAACCATAGCGTGGAATATGGCTTTGGCGGTACTGTACAATTGCAGGATTGCTGTACAGATGGGCTGTATTGTTCCCGGATTCCTGTTCCGGTATGGCTGAACACTGCAGCAGAACGGCAAAAGGCCCGCATAATGAAAAGCATTCATCTGCGGGCCCGGACTAGATATGGATTAAGAACTGTTTTATTTGCTGCGGTCTATAGCTGATTTCAGGCGGTACTCCTTGGGCGTCGTCCCGTAACGGCGTTTGAACAGGCGGTAGAAATAGCTCTCATTGCCAAACCCAACCTTTTCCATAATCTCCGTCACGGTTAAGTCCTTCTGCTCCAGATACTCTCTGGCATAGGCCAGGCGTGCTGCGTTGATCTGATCGACTACAGTCGTTCCTTCCTGCGTCTTGAACACCTGGCCCAAATAAACGGAGCTCATCTTCAGCATGTCGGCGATCCGCTGCACATTAAGGTCTGGGTCAGCATAATGCTTGTCGATAATCTCCTTCACCGTTTCGGCCAGCAGCCGGTTCTTATCCTCGCGCCCGCTCCGGCGCTGCTCCGCAACCTCGTGCACAACCTCCAGCAGTACAGCCTCAATCTCATCCAGTGTCTCTTTTTCAAGAATACGCCGGTTAATAGCCTGCAGGTTGACCGACACCGGATTAACGTTGTGATTGTTCATTTCGCCAAGCGTATTGCTTAGTGTAACCGCCAGATGAAGCACCGCAGAGTACATATTTTCGAAGCTGAACCCTCCGATCAGTTCTCTCCAGCTGCGGATCGCCTGCTCTGTCTCCGCCAGATCCCCGCCTTTGAGTCCTTCTGTCAGCTGGCGTTCCAGCTCCTGCGGGATGCGCAGCGATTCATTCCGCTCATTCTCCCTTAGAAGATCAGGTTCAAGTATGGTTCCCTTGCCGAAAATCATCCGGTAGCCCAAATGGCGCACCGCCAGATTATAATGCTGTGAAATGCAGCGGTAGTCCGTGAATATATCGCTCAGCGTAACCGTAAAGGTAATGCGGTAATAGCCAAGAATGGTTTGTTGAAGCTCCCTGAAGCGCTCTCCCAGCTTTTCCAGTGCCCCCGTTTCACTGCCGGCGATAAAGACAAGATGCCCGCTTTTCATATCCGCCGCTTCACAGGAACCGTCAAGGCGCAGCAGCTCCTGACCGATATTGCCAATGGCAAAGTATAGCAGCGATTCCATCTGTAGCCCCGGTCCGGCGGCAAGTCCCTGCAGATCATCGATCTGCACCAGCGCGAGGCGGAGTGGCGACGGATAGGCGATATCAATCCCGTACTGCTCCCTGATCTGCAGAAATGCTCGCTCGTCTACGCTGCCGCTGAGCCCGATCAGGCTCCGCAGCTGATAGACCTTAGCAATATTGGACTGCGATGCCCGTTCCTGTTCCAGCCCCTTTAGCTTGCCGAGCATCTCGGTCACGTTGGCTGTAATCAGCGACAGCTCATCCTTCACCTGCGGAGCACCGCGCTCATCCTGCGGTACAAGCGTCAGCAGCTGACCTACCGGCTTATAGAGCCGCAGCGAAAAGAACACGGACATCATTACAGCGAGCAGAACTACAGACAGCGTTACTGCCAGTTCGGTCCACTTCATCTGCCGGACGCTGCCCAGCACGATATCATAATCCTGCATACTGACAATCTGCCAGTTATTCAGGGCTTTACTCAGATAAGTGACCTTATACTTCCTATCTCCGTACGTGTAGTTAAAAGAATTCAGCGGCGTGTCCGAGGAGGAGATCCGCGGCAGCAAATCCTGCTTAATATTAAGTCCGGCCGGAAGCTGCCCGTCAGTCGAAATAAGCACTTCACCCTCGCTGTCGGTGACGAAAAGGACATCCTTTTCCCGCTCAGCCGCATGATTAAGCGCTTTCATATTATCCAGCATCCATCCCGGCTTCACCGTTAAAATCAGCACATTGTCATTGATTGAACCCAGCGAATCTCCGTCATACATGAAAAAGGCAAATACATCGATCCCTTCGTCCTTGCCGTCAAGATCCAGGGGAATCAGCTGCAGCTTCGGCAAATCGGCCCGGGAGGCCATGTAATCCTCTAAGGCATTGTAGAAGAGGCTGTTATCAATGTCATGGTTCAGCGATGAGAAGAACCGGTGCTGCGCACCGTTATAAAAGACTGCAGCGTGCAGATACGGGGAAGATGCCACCGTATGATTGAGGCGTTCGATCTTAAGAATGCTATCCCTGTAATCCGCACCGGACTTCAGCGCAATCAGTTCTTCGTCATTGTACAGGGAAACTGCCAGATCCTTCACAATGCCATTCATGTTCTCAATGTTGTAATTCATTTGGGTCAGCAGCTTGCGGTCAGCTTCATTTTGCAGGCTAAGTACCTTGCCGCGGGCACTGGTGTTCAATACAAACGAAGTAATGGCCAGTATGGCGACAACAAGCATAAAGCTGAGCAAAATCCGCTGTAAATATTTGCGCGAGCGGATCGTCTGCAATACATTCATGGGTCCTCTCTCCCTGCTCTTAGGGTGACCTTAATATAATCCTGCGCGATTTTGCTTGTCAATCCTCGTTATCCTGAAACGTCCTCCGGGAGTCTTCCTCATCTGGCCATGTACCCGGCTCTGCGTGGAACAGCTCCCGCAGTAGTGTCCGCGCCATCACCCTGTGACCTGATGCATCCGGATGGATACCGTCACCGTAGGTATACGAGGCGTTAAGCGAGCGTTCCTGCCGGATATGCTCCAGCAGCGGTGTGCGCAGATCGATGATGCCGTCGGCGGGGCAGCTCCCCGATAACAGCCAGTCCGCATAACGCTCAAGTACACGGTCATAATCCCTGTAAGGCGCCAGATAGCTGAAACCGGACGCCTCCGCAGGCAGAAGCTGGCCGTTCATTGATGCGGCGTCGAACGGCGGCGGGGTCATCAGTACGACCTTGGCCCCGGCTTCGCGGATCTGCGCACTCAGCCGCAGCATTCCTGTCCTATAGGCGGCGAACCGTTCGCCCGAGAAGGGATGGTAGATCCCGTCATTCATACCGTAGCATGCTACGACCACACCGGGAGCTGCTTCCGCGAGTTCTTTTGCCAGGCGTTCATGCACACAGGGCCGCGGGAACAGATGGGCCGCTTCGCTGAGACCCGAGGACGTCTCGCTGGGAACACCGCGTGCAGCCAGTTCCACTGCCAGATCCGGACGGTGCTTCTGCAGCCATTCCCCAGCCAAACGGATATATAGGCCGTCAGCTGTAATGCTGTCCCCGAGAAACAGAATGAGCGGCCTGATGGAATTTTTTGTTATGTTATCAGTAAATAAATGCAGCATACTTCTCCCTCCTGTCGATCGCGCTGGTCCCTTGCCCGGCTGAAATCGGGCGGTGTACCTGCAACCTAATGGTAGCCCCGCCTGCCTTTTTTCGCCTTGACGATATCGACCATCTTTAGCATAATATGGCCATGACAACCAAACTGTTTGCGCGGGACATCGGACTTGAACCCGGCTTCACCTTTAGAATCCAGAAGTGTCCGCTGACCCATGAATACTACGTCCATAGCCATGACTTCTCCGAGCTCGTCGTCATTTTGTCAGGAAATGCGGTACATATTATCGAGGGGAGGGAGTATCCGGTTAGCGCCGGCCAGGTTTTTTTAATCCACAGCAATGTTTCCCACGGTTACAAGAATGTCGACGGCATCGAGTATGTTAACGTGATGTTCCAGCCCGAGCAGCTGCTGCAGCAGTCCGAGCTCAGGCTGATGCCGGGCTTTCAGGCGCTGTTCTATATCGAGCCTTTCTACCGGAAGGAGATGCACTTCAAAGGCATGCTAACCCTTGACGCCGGGCAGATCCGGGAGGCTACCCGGCTGCTGGACTGTATTCTGGGAGAGCATGAACAACAGCAGGAAGGGTACAGGCTAATGATCCGTACCTATTTCACCGCACTCGTTGGCATGCTGTCACGGTATTATCAGAACAGCAGCGGACGGGAGGATAACAAAGCGCTGCGGATCGGTGAGACGGTTACCTATATCGAAGAGCATTTTCTGCAGCCGATCACCCTACAATCCATGGCAGATATGGCCTACATGTCAACACGCCAGTTTCTGAGGGTCTTCACCCGCAACTATCAGACCACCCCGATGGATTATATCATCCGCAAGCGCCTGGATTATTCATGCACACTGCTGCGGAGCCTGGACCTCACCATATTCCAGGTCGCCATGGACAGCGGCTTCCACGACCAGAGCTATTACTCCCGCCAGTTCCGCAAAGTATTTAACTGCACGCCAAGCGAATACCGCGAGAAAATACGGGATTCCGGACAAGCATCCCCGTTCAATCCCTGAACCTCTCCGTACCGGCGGCAGCTGCCTCATCCTTCTGACGCAGCCGCCGCCGGTACGCTCCGGGGGTTACGCCAAACCTCGCACGGAACAGACGCGTCAGGTAGTTGGGATCTTGAATGCCTACCCGTTCGGCAATTTCGGAAATGCCTAGCACCGTACCGCTGAGCAGTTTTTTGGCTTCCTCCAGGCGCAGGTGCAGCACGTACTGCAGCGGTGTTGTGCCGATATGCTGTTTCATGCACCTCGTAATATAATCTGCCTGAAAATGCAGCTCCTCCTCGAGTCCTGCAAGATTAAACGGATGCCTCCAGTGAACGTCCAGATAGCTTGCTGCTGCCCGGGCCAGCCGTTCCGTAGGCTCCGGCAGAGCAGTCCGCGCGCATTCCGCCTGAAGCAGAGCCATCAGCCCGGCGAGCAGCAAGTGAAGCCGGAGTGCATTTTCTGCGTTCAGCCGGCTGTGAATCTCGTTCATCTCATGCAAAATCGGTTCCAGTACCTCTACATCGACTGCGGCGAATTTCGGCATGTATAAACGCTGCTGTGCAGAAGGCTCCTCATCCTCTACCGTTCCTTTAGCCAGCAGCGATGGCCAGGGAATATCCCCCTGGCGGATATAAGCCGGCTTACACGCATGGATAAAGTGCACCCAGTAAATCTCCGTATCCTCTGCACAGGCCCTATGCCCGGCATGCGGCAGCCCCGCCTCCAGCACCAACAGCTTGCCCGGGCCAACCTCGTATTCCTTATCCTGTTCTGTCATATAGAGCGTTCCCCGCTTCACCAGCAGCAGATCATACACTGCGAAGGTGCGGGCGAAATGCCGGTCTCCCGGCGACCATACGGCATGTCCTACCGTGACGAACTGCGGCAGCGGCGGGATGGAAAATTCAAGGCACAGCACCGTATATCTCTCCTGTCAAAGTCGATTTTGTGCTATTCAAAGTCTATATTATCACTGGCTGCTTCGGCGGAAAAGAGGTACATTGACTGGGAATCCGCTTTACATCCAACCATATAAGGGGCTGTTTATCGATGCGTTTTCGTCAGGTTCACCTCGACTTCCATACTTCCGAAGCCATTCCCGGCATAGGACAGGAATTTTCCAAAGCCCAGTTTCAAGCCATGCTGCGTACCGGGCATGTAGATTCAATCACTGTGTTCTCCAAATGCCATCACGGCTGGGCCTACCATCCCAGTGAAGCCAATGAAATGCATCCGCATCTCTCCTTTGACCTGCTGGGGGAAATGATCACGGCGGCTCATGAGATCGGGGTCCGGACACCGGTATATTTGTCAGCTGGTCTTGATGAGAAGCTGGCGCGCCGCCATCCCGAGTGGCTGATCCGTGATGCAGAGGACCGGACACGCTGGGTAAAGGACTTTATGACTCCGGGTTACCACGAGTTTTGCCTTAATACGCCTTACCTGGACATTTTACTGGCGCAAATCCATGAAGTCGTCTCCCGGTACGATGCAGACGGGATCTTTCTCGATATCGTCGGCGCCCGCAAATGCCGCTGCCAGTATTGTGTGGCCGCGCTGCGGGCAGCCGGCCAAGACCCTCGCGACGAAACATCTATAATTGCCTTGGGCGAAGCGACTTATCTGAACTATGCGCGCCGCGTACGGGAGACTATCGACGATGTGAAGCCTGGTCTTCCGGTCTATCACAACAACGGTCATCAGCAGCGGGGCCGCCGTGATCTCGTCCATGTCAACAGCCATCTCGAACTGGAATCGCTCCCGACCGGAGGCTGGGGCTACGATCACTTCCCGCTGTCGGCACGGTACGCCCAGCCACTGGGCATGGAATTTCTCGGCATGACCGGCAAATTCCATACCTCGTGGGGCGAATTCGGCGGCTACAAGCATCCGAACGCACTGCGGTTTGAAGCCGCACTCAGTCTCGCCCACGGCGCCAAATGCTCCATCGGCGACCAGCTTCACCCCTCAGGCCTGATGGACGAAGCAACCTATGCCCTGATTGGCGCTGCCTACGCAGAGGTAGAGGCGAAGGAACCGTGGTGCAGCGGGGTAGAATCGGTTGCCGACATCGCGGTCCTGTCCCTGGAAGCGGCGCGTGAAGCCTGTCCCGGCGGTCACGAACTCATGGGGCAGCGCAATCTGGCCGATGCCGGTGTAGTGCGCATGCTGACTGAAGGCCACTACCTGTTCGACATCGTGGATATGTCCAGCGATTTCACCGCCTACAAGGTGCTGATTCTGCCGGACGAGGTGCCGGTATGGCCGGAATTGGCCGGCGCTATAGATACCTTTACGGCAGGTGGCGGCAAGGTGCTCGCCACCGGGCGTTCGGGTCTGAACACGGCCGGGGATGCTTTTGAGCTGAACCTCGGAGTCAACTGGCTGGGAGTTAATCCGTACCGTCCATCTTATTTCAGTCCGAATTTCACTCCCGGTGCCCTGCTGCCTGCCTCCTATGTGATGTATGGCGAGGGCCAGCTAGTGGAGCTAAACGGCGGTCATTCGCTGGGCCACTTAGAGAATCCCTATTTCAACCGTGATGTCTTCAGCTTTTGTTCGCATCAGCACACACCTGGTGCCAGAGAAGACAATGGTCCAGGCATGGTCGAGAGCGAAGACGGAATCTATATCGCCTGGGAGGTGTTCAGTGATTATGCGGAGGGCGGACATCTCATCCTGAAGGAGATGGTGCTCCTTTCCCTATCCCGCCTCCTTCCTCAGCCAGCCCTGACTACCAGTCTGCCGGCCCGGGGAATAACGACCCTGCAGTACCAGCAGGCAGAGCGGCGATATGTGAACCATCTGCTCTATGCCGCCCCCGTACTCAAGGGCCGCATTGAGGTCATCGAGGACATTGTGCCGCTGCGAGACATTTCCGTCAGCCTGCGTCTCCCGTCAGCTGCCCCCGTCCACCGTGTCTATCTTGCCCCCTCGATGACTGAGCTGCCGTTCACGGCAGGCCAAGAGGGTGAACTCTCTTATACAGTTCCTTACCTGGAGAATCACCAGATGGCAGTGATAGAGCTGGCGTAGCAAAAATACTGGCGGTTAACCCGTACATTTATAAAAACAAGGGATGTCGCAGTAGCCTCCGGCTTCTGTAACCTCCCTTTTTTAATCCGCTATCCGCGCGTTAATCCCTTCTACCTGGGCATCAATATCGTTCTCCCGTAATGAATCTCAGTTGTTGTCCTCCGGTTTGATAACACCCTTTTTGATGATTATATTTCCATATAAAGCCTCTTCACCCGTAATTACAATGGCATAGCTCTGTTTGGAGCGGTTATAAAAGGAAAAACGTTCCTCGTATTCGATGGTTGCCGCCTCATCATGCCTGGAGATAATGGCTTCATAGGTAGACCAGATCACCGGTACTGTCTTGTCTCCTTCAACCACTGCCATGAACGCCGCCTGATGCGCCGCATAATGATCCAGGGGAAGCAGTTCAAGGATAGCATCAAGCAGCTGCGGAATCCCGATTCCATCGTATCTTAACACTCTTGAATGCAGTGCATGCCCCGGATAATTGGCATCCGCCAGCACAAGCTCATCCCCATGGCCCATCTCCATCAGTACACGAACCAGTTCGGGAGACAGGAGCTTCGGTATTTTCTTCAGCATGTTGTTCCTCCATATAAATTGAACTAGTGATTCTATACCGCTGTTCACGGTGGAAATCCACAGACTGTCTATGCTTACGATGCTAGCTTTCCTTCGGAAAGCTTTCAGGCGGACGCTTCCGCTCCTACAGTTCCAATATTCCCCTCCGTCACTTTTTCCCTAATGTTTATTTTGATGTTCAATCCATATTAAATAAAGCTACATTCCGTAGAATGATCTTAAAGCAACAAGCTCATCAATACGGTTCTGGGGCAATTCACGTTCACCGTTGATCATTCGTGTAATAAACGTCAGCTTAGCAGTATATTCAAGCCTTTCCATGTTCAGGTAGGCGCTCATCACATCCTTGCCCCAGGTCAGTGCACCGTGGCTCTCCAGAAGGACCGCTGTTTTCTTGCCCAGAAAAGGAATTAGCGAATCCGGGATCTCTTCCGTTGAAGGTGTCCCGTACTCTGCCAGTGGAATATCCCCCATAGCAATTACAGACTCAGGCATCATCATCTTGTCCAGGCTTTCTCCTTTGATGGCAAATGCAGTTGCATATGGAGGATGCGCATGAACTACACCTTTCATCTCAGGCAGCTCATTATAAATCTTAAGGTGCATTTTCACTTCGGTAGACGGACGATAGCCTTCCGCTGCTTCAAGAATCTCTCCCTGCAGATTGACCTTTACGAGCATGTGCGGCTTCAAATACCCTTTGCTGACTCCGGTCGGTGAAGTAAGAATCTCTGTTTCCGATAGGCGCGCAGAGATGTTGCCGTCGTTAGCGGCTATAAAATCCTTATTAAACAGATTTCTGCCTATATCACAAATTAGCAGCCGCAATTCCTCTTCAGAATGATTCATGATTACTCTCCTTTTACTAATCGATGATTTATAAAGCCGGATAATAGCTGGAAAGTGTACAGGAACGTGCCACAAGTTCTCTTACCTCAGAAGGATGAACTGCTCCCAAGGCCGTTAATTGAACAGCGATATTCCCGATCGCACTCGCTTCTACAGGTCCGGCGACAATTTCCTTGCCGGTGGCGTCTGTCGTAAGCTGGCATAGAAGAACATTCTGGATCCCTCCGCCGACCATATGAATTCTGCGGATGGTCTGCCCGTTTAATGCTTCCAGCTCTTTAATCGTCGCTGCGTATGAGTAGGCCAGACTGTTCAGAATAGTTAGAATGAACTCTGCTTTTGTCCGCGGCAGTGTCTGTCCGGTCCGGGTACAATACGCCTCTATCCGTTTCGGCATATCTCCAGGTGTACTGAAGAGCGCATCATTAGGATCGATAACTGCCGCAGTATACGCTGTCCTATGAACACTCTGGGCAAGCAAGGCTGCCTCATGATGAGACACCGGTTCCCCCGCTTCAGCCCAGCACCGCTGCGTTTCCTGCAAAATCCATAGCCCTGTGATATTCTTTAGCAGACGATTGCTGCTTCCATAGCAGCTTTCATTAGTAAACCCGCATTCACGGGCCAGATCCGTTATTATCGGCCGATCCGTCTCCATTCCCACCAGGGACCATGTTCCACAGCTGATAAACGCGGCATCTGGTTTGGATATATAGGGGATCGAGGCCACAGCAGAAGCCGTATCATGTGAAGCTCCGGCTATCACCTTGAGCGGACCGATGCCAAGCTCTTCCTGCAGGGCAGGCATTACAGAGCCGATGACCGTACCAGCCGGAACGAGAGTAGGAATCAGTTCAACCGGGAGACCCAGCCTATTCGATACCTCCAGAGAAGGATTGGCAACGCCTGCAGCCAGCAGACCGCTTGTACTCCAAATCGTCTGCTCCGCCACAGCAACACCGGAGAACAGGTAATGGAACAAGTCAGGCATCATCAGCATTTTGTCCGCAGTCTCTCTCAGCCAAGGGCTGATTCGAAGATCGGCAAACAGCTGATATACTGTATTGATCCTGGCTGATTGGTTGCCTGTTAGCCGAAACTGCTCTTCCGGCGGTAATAAGGACTCAAGGGTGCCGGCACTGGCTGCTGTTCTCTGGTCCCTATAATGGTGCGGAGAATACAGCAGCTGTCCTTGACTGTCAATGAAGCCGTAATCGACACCCCATGTATCTACGCTTAAAGCCGTCAATGGACCCTGTGCCTTAGCAGCCTTACGTATGCCCTGCTTCATTTCGTGAAAAAGCCTCAGAACATCCCAGTATAAATGTCCGCCCGTTTGTACCGGCTGATTAGCAAAACGGTGAATTTCTTCTACGCGGATGCTCTCACCGTCATAGATGCCCAGCATCACCCTGCCGGAGCTTGCCCCCAGATCCATCGCCAGCAAATTTATAGCATCACTCATACTATCCGCACCTGCTCCATTTGAGGATTTAATACAGCGGCCCGAAGTTCCGGCAGGCTCTGTAATCCGCACTCTCCAGATCCTCTGTACCGAATAATGACCATACCCGTGGTCTGAAAATACGTGACTCTTCTACATTGTGCATACTGACCGGAATCCGCAGGATAGATGCAAGCGTTATCAGATCTGCACCGATATGCCCGTAGCTTATCGCCCCATGGTTGGCTCCCCAATTGTTCATGACATCGTAAACCGATTTAAATGAGCCCTGATTCGTCAGCTTCGGAGCAAACCAGGTTGTTGGCCACGTAGGATCTGTCCGTTCATCCAGCGTCTGGTGAACAGCTTCGGGCAAATCCACAGTGAAACCCTCTACAAGCTGAAGTACAGGACCGAGTCCCTTAACCAGGTTGAGACGGGCCATAGTAACAGGCATTCCGCCTTTTGTTAAATAATCCGTTGAGAAGCCTCCTCCCCGGAAGTATTCCTGCGATGCAGCGCGGAACCGGGTCTGTGCAATACAGCTATCCGCTTCTTCATCTGTAATCTCCCAAAAGGGCTTGATCGCCGGCTTTCCGTCAATACTCTGCTCTCCTGTTCCATCCAGCGCTGCAGAGCCGGAATTAATCAGATGCAATAGTCCGTTTGCCGCGTCTCCCTCCAGTGTATATCCGGTTACACGCTCAACGGCGGCAGGACTCCAGTAGGTGCGGACATCGGCGAATATTTGCGCGGTGTTCGTGAGCAGATAATTGAACAGCATGGTTACGCCATTCAAGCTGTCATTTTCAGTTGCAATAATGTACGGTGCACGTCTGCCATTCCAGTCAAAGGAGGAGTTCAGCAATGTCTCCATGAAATCTCCGTTCGGAAAATGATCCGTCCAATGCCGTTGGCCCTGGAAACCCCCGACAAGCGCATTATGCCCGTTCGCCTCTTCCTCGAAGCCAATCTCGGCGAGCTTAGGATTACCAACCATGAGATCACGCGCAATGAGGGTCATTTTCACACATGTCTCCCATTGCTTTTCCTTTTCCTCATCACTGATTTGCAGTTCAGACGGGTTATTATCTGCTCCGATCCGGCAATTCTCCTTGACCCAGGCCAGTGCGTGCTCAAATTCTGCTTGATCATAGATCTCCTCTTCAAACCGGCGGACAAATTCAGACATATCCACATACTCATTACGCATGCCCAGATATTCCTGGAAAAACTGCTCGTTAACAATCGAACCCGCGATCCCCATGGAGACGGAGCCCATCGACAAATAGGATTTGCCCTTCATCAAGGCCGCCGCCAAAGCGGATTTCGCAAACTGCAGCAACTTAGACTGCACATCGGCCGGAATCTCTTCGCTGCCGGAATCTTGAACATCCTCACCGTAAATCCCGAAAGCCGGAATTCCTTTTTGCGCATAGGCAGACAATACCGCAGCCAGATATACCGCACCTGGACGCTCGGTTCCATTAAAACCCCATACTGCATGTGGAATAGTGGCATCCATATCCATGGTTTCTGAACCATAACACCAGCAAGGGGTTACAGTAATAGACACACCAACATTTTCACTTGCAAACTTCTGTGCGGCAGCCGCGGCTTCCTTAACACCGCCGATTGTAGAATCAGCGATAACACACTCTACCTTGGAACCATCCGGATAAAAAAGCTTTTCTTCCAGAAATTTGGCTACACGCTGCGCCATGCCCATGGTTTGGACCTCCAGCGATTCGCGGACACCGCGTCTTCTGCCATCGATGGTGGGCCGGATACCAATCTTCGGATAATTTGTTGCCACTGCTGTTCCTCCTCAAATTAAGTGGTTGAAGATTAAATGAAGTTCATGTTAATAATAGAATTCAAATTCAATGTAGTCAACAAAAAACCACATAATAATCTTATATTTTGTGGTTTAATGTGATATTATTAAAAAATAGTGTGGTATTTATGATGATTTCTGACTATCACTTAGTAAATTGTAGTACACTATGAATATAAAATGATTATTAATTAAGGGTGGATAAGACATGAAGGCATTTGAACGGCGGGACCTCATTATTAATGAGCTTTATAGACATAAAAAAGTGCATGTCGCTGACCTAGCTCAAAAATTCCAGGTATCAGAAGAGACGATCCGGCGCGATCTTGACAAGCTCGATAAAGAAGGACTGGCCAAAAAGAATTACGGCGGCGCAATTTTGAATGCGCATACCAATGAAGATCCTTCCTATGCAAGCAGACACCAGATCAATCTTGAAGCCAAAGGCATTATTGCCTCCAATGTGCTGGACTTGATTAATGACGGGGATAGTCTGATGACCGATACCAGTACAACAGCTTTTGAAGCCTTACGCAAAATTACTGAAGCCAAGCATAATCTAACTATAATCACCAATTCATTGGCTGTTTTGTCCGAATTCCAGCATTCCGGCCACAAGCTCATCTCTACCGGCGGAACTTTAGGGCCTGAAACCAGCTCCTTCGTAGGCCCCACAGCTTCCCAGAGCATACAAAAGTACAATGTAGATGTAGCTCTATTCAGCTGTAAAGCACTGTCAATGACGGGAGGTCTCAGTGATTCCAACGAAGAAGAGAGCGAATTGAAAATTCTAATGCAAAAGCAGGCCAGTAAAGTCGTGCTGCTCGTAGACCATTCCAAATTTGACCGAATTGCCTTCATCAAGCTCTTCAGCTTTGATAAAGTCGATTACATTGTGACCGATCAAAAGCCTTCGGAGGAATGGATCGCTTTTCTGAATACATATCAGATATCCGTTCTCTACAGTTCTGATATGTAAATTACACCTCACCAGAGGGGAGTTGAGTCATACAATGGGATCGAGAAATTTGGCTGCTTATCACGCTCCCCAGTGGTTTCCATTCGTTCTTATCGCTGTCGGAGCCTGTCTTATAGCGCTGCTGTGGATGGTATTCAAAAAGCTCCACTGAGTAGTATTCCCGGCCCCACTTTCGATAGCGCTTACATTGCAACATAGCACATACTCCTATTCTACCGCGTCTGCACAACGAATCAGGCCTGAGATTTACGAAGTCTTTCTACGCGCGATGGTACACATTGTGATAAATATAAAAACAGGCTTATTATAATGATTGATCTTTAAATTCATTTTTCTCATGTATGTCTGACTTGCCATGTATAAAACAAAAAACCTCCCCTCACCCCTAAAGGTAAAAGAAGGCATAAACGCGTCGCTTCTGTAGCAGAGCAGCTATATCTTCAGCTCCCCAAGCTTGATCAGCTCGACAACCGCTTGCGAACGGCCTTTGACGTTTAGTTTTTGCATGACGTTCGTGGTGGGGTTTGAAATACACCAGAACATTTCATCCATTAATATTTTACTTTGAACATTAAAATAAATATTAAGCGCCATGTAACGCTAAAATTAGGTTGACAAAAACAGGAAATAACCCTATCATGTGAGTGAACGTAATTCACAAGTTATGTGAAGGGAGTTTTGTTGATGAGGGAAAATGAAAACAACTCAATGGAGTTTTTAGGATTAAATGAATCTGCAACAAAACTAAAATTATCCTCAACTGCACTTAGCAATTTAAGAAACAGGGATAAATCGTTTCCACTACCAAGCGAAATCCCTAAGTCTGGCCCAATATGGAGGGTAGAAGACATCTTCGCATATGGGTTAAGGACTGGTCGATTGACTGAAGACGAATTTTATATTCCAGCTATGCAGGGAGCTTCAAAAACAATTGCGATCGTGGGCAGAGCAAAGGTTGGAAAAAGCTTTCTGGTTGCAATGTTTGCAGATAAAACAGTTTATTATCGAATTGCTTTTAGTAGTGGTGGCGGTGACAAAACAGCTTGTGCAGTAAAGAATGTTTTTATAGATGCAAATGATGACTTTATTTCGTTTGTTGAGTTCAGTTCGTCATTCCATATTGAATTTAAAGATATACCTGGCTATGAGGATTTATGTGTAGATGCCGAATTTATGAATGGAACTCAAGTATCACTTGAGAATATTGAAAAACTCCCACATTTTATACAAAATATTGAAAAGCTTGTGAGAAGAATTATCGATGCGGAAGAACAATATGAAAAACAATATCCTGATAAAAAATCAAAGAAAAGTCAAAATGAAATTAGTGTTTATTGCAAGCCTAGTGAGTTCTGTAAGACAATCATGAAGCAAGCCAACTTAAAACGACTTGAAGTAATTGACACACCTGGAGTCTCTGGCAACGTAGAGTTTGCAAAGATTTCAAAAGCTGATATGTATGTATTTTTACTTAACGATACAAATAATGATGAAGCTAAAACTCTAAAAAAGATTGTTGAAGAAATTAAACAATATATCGCTACAAGCAATGCATGTTTTTTATATCGAAGCAATGGATTTATAACTACAAAGGAGAAATTTGAAAAAGAACAAAAGAAAGTCGAAGAAAACATGCAACATTTTGAGGATTTGTTTGAAGATTTGAAAGGCAGTGTTATTAGCAGGGCTATGGATGTTTTACACCCATCCAAAACATGTATCTGTTATCCTCCGATGGACCCAGACGATTTGTCACTTCCTGAAGAACTCTTTCGTGAAAAATTTGCAAATAGAATAATCCGTGCATTCAGTGGAGATACTGAAAGGCTTTTACGCGAGGATTTCGAAGAAGCGCTCAAAAAAAACCATGATAGAGCATTCAACTACGTAAAACAGGTTCTAATAGATATGCCTGCACATACTCACTGTGCTAAACCAATTAGTTACTTACCTAATTTCATTGCGGAGAGGCATGACAGAGTAAAATCCAATGATTACTGGCGAATTATCAATAATGTAGCAGATGGTTATAAAGTTGAAATGCAACTGCTTTATGATTATTTCCAAGACTACACTCAAGAAAAATGTCCAGAAATATGGCAACAATATATCGTAAGATACTTATATCACATGCTGTCTCAAGGTGTTACTAAAGACTGCGGACTAGGTGTAGGGACATATCATACTGAAGATAGTCCTGCTCTAACTATGATTGCTGAAGAATCTGTATTAGCAGAACAGATATTAAACGAACTATCCAGTAATCCTCAAAAAACACGTACTGAAAACTATCGCAATGCTTTAATGAAAAATGGAATCACAAGTAAGACTTGGGGATATGTATTTTGTACTGATAACAATTTAATGTTGAAAAAGCTACAGCTTATCGTTAAGTGTCTAAATCAAATTCCAACAAGTAGTCGATATGAGTTGATTTTTTGTAGATATATTGGAGGACTTCGTAAAATAACCGAGTACAATATTTTGAGAGAATTTTTTCAAACTGATGCTGATTGTGAAAACCTTGTTTTCTCTTTGAAATTTTAAGAATAATTCATTATCCCGATTGAATAGCAATGAATAGCGATGAAAATTTTTAAGACCAAGTAATGCCTACGCGAGCATTTGCTTGGTTTTTTCTTGCCTATCCTCGATACAAACCTAAAACAGTCTGTGTAAACTCCCATACCTATTAAAATAGTAACTAATAGAATGATTAAGAGAACTCATAGGACCTTGGACAAAAGAGCAAATATGAGCCTTCATTAAGGAAAATAAAATAGGCTGCTCATTGCACATTATGCGCAGAATACCTGAAAATTTGTTTGCTGTTTATATGGTCATTGGTTTTAATCTGGATGTAAATAAGGCCGTTCTCAGCATGAATTGTTGAGAATAATTGTGATAAATAACGGCTCTGCGTACTAAATGATCTGACAATCGCGGAGGTCAAGAGATCTTTATTGTTCGCGTAGACAATCTAAGTAGATTTCAGTATTAACCAACATTTAATACATCAGAAATCTTCATAACGAAGAAAATACAGACCGTCAAGGCCTGTATTTTTAATTATATTATTGAAAGATGGGTAAAAAAGTTTGCTTGTATTCACGGATAAGGTCGAGCACAGTCGATTTGTCAGGTGCATTGAGAACATCCTGTACGATAGTATCCTGGCGATTGTAATTCACCTGATTCGTAATGATCGGATGTTCAGTATGTTCGTTACGAGTGAGGTTGTTATAAATCAGCATGCTATAAGCGACAGCTCCCTTTACCTCGTGGAGTTCGCCAGCAGCGTAGATGTCAGTGTTAGCAAGCGCAGCTGGGTCACCCCAACGTTCAACATCTCTTCCTGTTCCACGCGAGAAAGCACTTCGAATAAACATCTCATACTCTAAATTTACCGTCATATAAATCATCCCTTCGCATGCTGTATTTTATATAAGGCCAGTTGCTGACTGTTTCGCATCATTTTTGACCATTATTGACCTTCGCATAATTATATAGGGATATATTGTAAATTCCAAGCGTAGCTGTCATATGTACGAAATTAGTTTACCTTTGTTGATGTACCTTCAAACAGCTCTATATTATCTGCACATCTATATTATCTGCACTGCATAATGCGTAATACCGCTGTAAGGAACTCTTCAATAACAAGTAACAATTTAATTTTAGAAGTATTCTTTGCAGCTGTGCTACCAAAGTACAGCGCTTCAAAATTTAGAAATATGCTCATCTAGTTTTCGCTACCTTCCCTGATCGATTTCTCCACAATTGCAATTTTAAGGAGTTCTTCAATATTATTTTAATTCACATGCTCTTAATGATTTGCCATCATCCCTATTTATCCATTATTGAATCCTATACATTATTAAATCATATAGCTAAAAGGAGTAGATGTTGTGAACGATCTACGATTCCAACTGCCCCAAAGGAGTATAAATCTCCACTTCCCCATCCATGCTCACAACTAATTTTTCAATAAGCTTGGTCAAAACAAGTCTCATCTCGTCCAAGCGATCAAAATCAAGTTCAACAAGACTTTCCAATGCTGTTCTTATCTCATCATAAACTTCCTCCATATTGATTTGTGCTTCCTTGTTCTGAGATGCCTTTGCTAGTTCTGATTGTAGTGAAGCAATTTCCTGTTCGTATTGTTGTTTTTCAAAATGATATTGTTCTTCGTCAATTTCTCCGAGCATATTCTGTTTTCTCAATTCGAATAGCAACTTACGGTTCCCCTGAATTGCCTTTTCCAACTTTTTAAGATCCTTGTCCATTTCATTAGATGACCTTCTCTTCAAAATTCTATCTTTGCTTTCACTCGTTGTGGACTCAACGTTGATAACTTGCTTCAACTTCTTGCTCACTTCATTTATGACGGTATCTCTAATGTTGTTATAGGGAATCCAAGCGTTGTTGATACATCCCATCTCTCCTTGCCGTCTCCTAGTTGAGCAAATCAAATATCGATATACTGGGCCGTCCTTTCTTGACTTCCCCTTACAACTCACCAATGATGCCCCACAATGTTTACAAAAGATCATGCCAGCAAATACATTCACTCGATTTCTAACGCCTCCACGCCTACCTCCACCACGTTTCAAACGAATCTCTTGCGCAAGTTCGAATGTTTCCTTATCAATGATCGCCTCGTGAGTTTGTTCGGCAGATCTTTCCCACTTAGTCTTGTCGCGCTGCACTTGTTTCCTACTTCGGTCAGACATGTTGTTAATGTCGTTGTAAACCTTTTTCACTTCATATTTGCCAAACACATTCTGCCCTGTGTATACCTCATTAGTGAGAATCCTTTGAATAGTGGTAATTCCCCAGACTCCTCCTTTTGGAGAAGGAATCTCCATCTCTTCGTTGAGATATTTTACGATTGCCTTTTCGCCCATCTTACGAGATACATATAAATGATAGATGAGTTCGACGATATACCTATCATTTTCATCAGGGACAAGTGTCTTTTTATCACCATTCACAATTTTTTTATAACCGAATGGAGAAACACTGCCCGTAAAGTTTCCTTTTAGAGCAGACTGCCTAATCCCACGTTTCGATGAAAGACTGATCTGTTCGCTGAGCTTCTGATTCACTGCCGATATAATCTGAAATTTAAGCTCATCATTATCCTTCAGCGAATCAAAGCCCTCTTCGATAGAAATCAATCGGATGCCTAATGCATCAACCAAGATTCTCTTTAAGTTCAGTGAATCAAGCGTATCTCTTGAAAAACGCGATAACGAAGCGAATATTATCGTCCCAAAATACTTAGCTTTGGCATCTCGAATCAATTTTTGGATTTCTTCCCGTGCGACGATCGATGTTCCTGTATCACGGTCTTCGTAAGAAAACTGTACATTCAAATCAAGTATTCTAGCCTTCTCTTCGCAAAGCCCTCTTTGGTGTTCAGGGCTGTCTTTTTGAGAATCCTTCGTGGTTGACACGCGTACATATATAGCCGTTACATTAGGATTTATCATTTATACATCACCTGATTCATCATGGTAGTCTGTCCTTAGAGGTCTCCCTACTGTAGCTTATGCCTGGATGTTTTACGAGCACCTTCCGAATGGTATCATCAATCAATTCTTCAATGATCTTCTCAAGTGACTTTTCCTTTTCAATGGACTTAAACACGACCTTGAGCTGCACAGACATCACCTCTTGGTAATGCCTATTACTCAATAAGATTGTCCTATTCCTTATAGAATTTGTGATCTTTTGGATTCCAAAGCGAAAAGCCCAACTCCTTATGGGAATTAGGCTCTCCTAAGCTTTATTAAGTCATTCGATGTCGTGAACGTTAATTTATGTAATTAACAATTAGAATGTTACTGTACGAAATTAGATATGCATTCTGCCCATATTGATGTTCGTCCTTCATGAGACCAAGCATATGATTGTACTAATAATGATATGAGGGAGTGGTACACTTGTCCAAATTTTCAGAACAAATTGAACAATTGTTACAGTATAACGGTGTTGATGCTGAAACATTATTGGAGGCAGCATTATCACTGCATAGTAAACGGAAAAATTCAGGAATCCAAAAATACGCTGATGAATTAAGACTAATGGACGATCTCACAGCTCAGATTAATCAGGTGTTTAGAAACATCATTATTAAATCAATTACTGAGAATGAAAAAACAGATCCCAATCTTCCCATTAATGTTCCTCAGATCAGACTATCAAATGACTTCATTGAAAACCTTGAGCATAAAAATAATGATCTACAACATAGCTATCAGGATCTCTTGGCTAAAGTAACAACCAACAACACTTTAGTTACTGAATTAGCTGTAATGGTTAAAGAAAATAACGCATTATTGGAGCAACATGCAATAGCATTAGCAAAATCAGAGGATTATGCTCAAACGAAATCAACAGGTAGAGGCCCGTACAAAAAAAATAATAAAGCTACTCCGATTGAAGTAGCCCCAAATCCCATTCAACATGAAATTACAAGCAGTGATCCAAGTTCTGAACCAGGGGTAGTAGATGACGATGACTCTGTTCCTTAGTTTGATCCAAACCTCTTTTCACTAAAATCACCCCAATCAGTCTCTTCAAGCATTGGAGCCGAACAAATGACTTTTCTACAATATTTAGGTGATATAAAGAAGCAATTAGGAGTAGATGATATTACACCACAAAGACCTAAAAAATACGGGCCTACCATTGATAAAAGTAATTTAACGATTATTCAGTCAGTTCCTCGAATTAAACACTAAACATCATACACTTCAGTAAACAATCATTTACTATTATGCATAGTTTCCTCACAGAGGGACAATATAACATTAATGATCTAAATTAGCTTGTCACAACAAACGTCAATTCCCTTTTCGGTTATCTCTAATAAATAACTTGCGAAGGCAGGCTGATGTTTCTCAAGTTGTATTAAATTATGAGTAACTCGATTTAATCGATACTGAAATTCCGTATCAGCTTCATTACACTCTAGCCCTAACACTTGGAGCCGACTCTGAAGCTTCCATAGTACTTTTAGCTTAATGGAGTCGGTTTTTCCATTCTCTAAGTTACTTAAATACGCTGGCGAAACTTCAAGTTCCTTCGCAAATTTATTTAAGCTTATGTTTCTCTGCTCTCTCACTACTCGGATTTGTTGTCCGAAATTTTTCAACACACTCACCACCTATGAAAGGAATATACAACATGGCTAAAAAGAAACCAACGCAACCACTATCTATGAAATCCGTTCAATTCGTACATGATCCAAAAGCGGCAACACTTTGGATAGATATGTACTCGGAACTGCTAATAAAGCATTTAAAATCCAAAATTGATGGTCCTTGAAGGAGTGAATAATTAATGTTTTCGGTAAGTAAAACTGTAGTTTATATGCGAAATTCAGCTGATATTTACCAGGATAACTCAATACAACTTCAAAAAGACCAGGCGTACATCTGTGCAACAAAGAACTCGCTCACCATTGATGAAATTTACAATGATTCTGATACTTCTGCCAGAAAAAAATCAATTGAAAATAGAGAAGCTTTATCTAGATTACTTTCTGATATTAAAGCTGGTCTTATCGGAAGCTTGATTGTCTATAAAAGAGATCGACTTGCAAGAAGAACTGAGGAATACATGGAAATTTATGAAGTTTTTAAACAACACCAAGTCACTGTTTACTTTAGCGCATCTAATGAGTTTCCCATGTTCTTTACACCTCAAGCTTTCACAATTGAATACTTATTAGCATCTTTTGCTGAACATGAAGATATTCAATTAAAGCAGCGATTAGCAGATACGAATGCATCTAAATTTAGTGAAGGCACATTAATTCCCTCAAGGCTCCCCTTTGGTTATAAAAGACATGAATCAGATATTTCAAAGCCTGATAAGTTCGGTAAAGTAAAAAAAACAGTAACGATTAAGTTAAATCCACCTGCTGTCAAAGTTGTGGAGCAAATCTACAACGAACTATTAACAAACTCCTTTGAAACGATGGATCAATTCAGAAGTCACTTGGTAAAGCTTAAACTTACTAGAAGTAAAAATGGTGACCCTATGGAAACTGAACACATAAAACAGCTCATTCGGCAACCTCTATATAAAGGACTCCTCCAGAGACAGTATCAATTTCATGAGCGCCCCAGCACTAGATACTCACCTGAATTGAAAATCATTTCCGAGGAAAACTGGAACCTAGCGCAAAGTGCATTAGAACAACTGATTCCAAAAAAGCGTGTTCCTAAAGGAAATAAGTTATCAAACAAAGAATTTTTTCTTAGCAACATATTAAAATGTGATCAATGCCTACATGATTCCAATGAAGGCCACCTCTTGAAGCCTAATCTCCAGAAATGCAGTTATGTATGTAAAAAGCATAAAATCAGTCTGGATAAGCAACAAATCGAACAACTTGTCGTTGACCATTGCATTAAATTTTTCACTGAACTGATTAAGGGAAAGCCATATTTAAAGAATATTCAAAAGCTACATGTCAAACTCCGAAAGCTTTATAGCGCTGGGCTTAATGAGAGATTTAACAAGCTTACAAATAATTTTTCAAATTTAACAAAACAATTCATTAATGCGCAAGATCCCTCTGTTAAAAACTCTCTCCTCCTACAGTGCAATGAAGCCCGTGGTGCATTGATACGCATTAAAGAAAAATTGAATGAATCCAACTCTAAGCTTGAAATTGAAAGTAATTTATTACTTTCAATGGAAGCGAATAAAGATCTGCTCCACACATTCAAAGAATTAGATCCTGAAGCCAAGTCACGTTTTATTGAGGATATTGTTGACACCATTGTTGTGGATTGCGGTGGGAAACCAGCTGTGATATTAAAAATCCCGAATTTACTTAGCGATAAATATATAGGAGGAATTATTGATGACCTCAGTTCTTCAGGAGCAATTACGGAATAAAAAGGGAGTATTTTATGGAAGGGTGTCTTCTCAGGAGCAAGACCTGCAAATGCAGATTGATTCCTGCAAAGGTTTTAGAGAAAAAAATAATTGTGATGTAACCATTGATCTTCAAAAATATGTAGAAAAAATTTCTGCAACTCGTGTTCCATTAACTAAGCGGGAAGCTTTAATGAAAGTTATCAAAGCTGTTAAGAACAAAGAATATGATTTTATTGTTGTCTATAATCATGATCGACTTGCGCGCGATCCATTAGAGCATCTTCGATTGCGTAAATGGTTTGCGGATCTCCAAGTATCTGTATACTTAAGTAGTTCAAATCAAGTTTATAGTAATAAGGACATTTTAAGTAATGCAATAAGAGATAATTACAGTAAAATCGAGGCTGATAATATACGTGTTCGGATGAAAGATAGTATTTATTCTAGAGTTGTATTTCATGGTAAATGGACAGGAGGGAAAACCCCTTTTGGAGTTTGTTATCAATATGACGATGTATTAAAAATGAAAGTACTACAATTTGAGAAGGACAAAACCAAAATTATCAGAGATATATTTAAGCAGTATAAGGGAGGTTTGGGTTTCAACTCCATTGCTACTTATTTGAATATTCACCATCCACTTTCGGGACAACAATGGAGCAAAGAACGGGCGAAATCTATAATTACAAATCCAATCTATTGCGGCTACCTTAGTATTCATAAACGCAAAAAAGGATCAAGAAATTCTACAACAAATCGTGACGAATGGATTATGGAGAGATATAAAGAATTGGACCCAATAATTGAGCTTGTAGAGTGGGAATACTGTTACGATTTATACATGAAAAGAAAAACACGTGAAATTAGCAATCCACAATATTTCTCAACACCGTATCTTTTTAAAGATATTATTCAATGTAGACAATGCGGAAAGCCACTGCTAACTAAAAATCAATCTAGTGGTCAATACGGAGATCAAATATATTGTTGCGGTAGAACCTCGGATTGTCATATCCGAATAGTATCAAAAGAATTAGATGACTACCTTATAAACTACATTAAGAAGTCTGAGATCCTAAATAACAACATTGAACAGCGCGATTTAATCAAAGAAAGGATCAAAGAATTCTACATCAGCCAGAAGCAGGAACTTGAAATCGAAAGGAGTAGGTCGTATCAAAAGTTACAAGACCTAAGACAAGATTATGATGCTGCACAAAATCAATTGCACCCTCTACTCGTAACTCAAAGTGATCGTATAGCAATAGATGTATTACAAACCTTATCCTCTATATTAACGAGTGATATCGCAGATACTCAGCAAAATTTTAAAAAAATTTCTGACGTAATAAAAAGGTTGGAAAGCCTAGAACTTGAATCAAATCACTGGGATCACTTTTTAGGCGATACATTGCCAGTTAATAAAGATCAGTCCCACCAAGTTCGCAAGTTGCTACTTCTCCTCTTTGAGAAAATTGAAATCGATAATGGCGGTGGAATTTATATCACAAATAAGATTAATTTGAACAATCGCTAACTCTCCAAGAAATTGGGGAGTTTTAATTATCCTCCAATATCGGTGAATAGGTGGACAACATATTTCAAACCTCGGTTTGTAGGTAGGATCGGCATGCCGTTCTCACCTACAAACCGAGGTTTGAACGGCGAAAAAGCGCCTGTCCCATAAGGAATAAGGGTTTTCCTATTCATTAGTTTAGACAATCATTTCCGTTCATAAACATTTCTCGGCGATTTGGTGAGCTTTTTTTGATTATCTCGGTGAATGGGTGGAGCGCATTCTGGTTTAATTATTGATATCAAATAATTCAAATACAAAGTAGCAATCCCTAATTAGTTGTGAACTGTTTTGGGCCTTTATGAATTTTCTAAAATTTGATTTCACCAATTACTTTGCCGTATTCTTCTGTTTATTCATACATACCCTCCTCAAACTCCAGAAAGAAGGATTTGGCTGGCTTACTCCAACTATCGTGAGATATCCATAAAAAGCAAGTTATTAAGTGAAATAAAAAAGCACAGCAAGAGGAATTCTCCATGCCATGCTTGCTTTTTGAGATAAGCCTTAAAAACCCATTAATAATTTTAAATTAAGTAGACGATATATCACGAGTGCGGATTCAGCGCGAGTAGTGGAGCCTATCGACTGAAATTAACTACTTGTGTTCCCTTTGAAAAAGCCATGTGCCAAAACGGCCTGCACTTAGATAACGATAATCCTGTGGTTTTGAACATCTTTACTACCTAAACCCGCTATTTACGCTTGTTTACTAGCTTTTACAATTAATCCTTAGTCCTTGGTAAAGGGGAACATCAGCTAAGAGAACCCTCTTCTGACTCCAAATTCAAGACTTATTTAAACAAATAACGCGACTTTAATCCTTCAAGGGTCATGTTCACTTGAACATCAGTGTGGGGGATAAGAAGATATTCCCACTCTTTTCCTTCATGTTCACGCTCATGCCTAGAAGCATGTGAACACCATTCCATAACCGCCCGCGCTTTGGCTTGAACCGTTTGATCTTCTATTTCTTTTTCTTTCTTAATTTCGCATATAAACTTGCTCGTCTTGGTTTCAACAACAAAATCAGGCTCATAGATGCTGCTGTGATTGTAGTAAATTTTGAAGTGTTCTGCTAGCGGCTTAAACCACTTATTAACGTTAGGATCATTCTCACAAATAACTGCAAACTTGCGTTCACTGTCTGAATCAAATTTCTGCTCAGGGTATAGGCATTTAATGAATCCGCCAAATACCATGCTGCGAATACGTAATTTGTCTTCCACAGGTTGGCGGAAAGGTCTTACGCCTTCTGCTAACAATGTCGTGTAGCTAACAGGCTTGAATGTTGAGAAACCTTTGCTAACAACGACCTCATAAGCAGTCGTCGTCTCAAAATAATGGCTCTTCATCTGAATATGAATAAATTCGGCTAGCTTGCCACGATTGTACTGCAAGACATTCCGAACAGAATGATCATTGGGCAAGTAGCTTTGTAAATGCATAACCATTTGATTACTTAATTTATACAACAATTCTGCATGGTCGTCGTAAGAAACGTCAGGAAAGTCCATCAATGCCGAAATCAAGTAGTCTGCCAATCTTTCTTCCATGGCTTGATTGCCGCTTCGTTGTAATATTTCACGATCATGCGTCCTTAGATGCTGAATTAAGATATGCTCATCAACAGGCTGCAGTCGAACACTCGAAGCTTCCAAATCGAAATCTTGATAGCCCCAGGTCAACTCACCTACAGGTTGAACGACAATTCTCGGAATATCGATGCTATGCTGTATCGTTTGTTCGACCAATGCTTCTATGACCTGTTCCACCAAGGCATTCGTCTGTTCGGGAAATAAATCTAGTTGATTGACGAGATATTCCGACCGAACTTCTTCTATCAACTGACGCTTAATTTCCCCCTTCGCCAAATGCTTAGAACTTGGCAGATGCTCGTAGCTCTGGATCTTTCTTTGTGCCAGTTCAAATACACTTCTGACATCCTCCGTTTGAATAGGCTTTGACTCATTATTTGTCGTCTTTACATTAGCGAACTGAGCTTGAACCTGTTCAACAACCGTCTGTTCGAGCTTTGGAACAGACGTTATAGGTTTTTTCTGCTCTTTGGCAACATCTTTCCCGATGTAGACACCATTCCGAATGATGGAATTCGGGTTGTTCGCTTCATCGATAATGTCTTGGAACTTATCGTGCGCAATAATCGTTAGTCGATCAACCGCTTTAACACCTGTTCTTTTCCCATAAGGCAACCGTAAACCTCTGCCAATTGATTGTTCAACTAGCGTTTTCGAATTCGCGGCTCGAAGAGGGATGATCGTATAGAGATTGGTCACATCCCAGCCTTCTTTGAGCATGTTGATGTGAATAACGATTTCCGTCTCAGAAGCTGGGTTCTCAAGCCTCATCAACTCAAGAATCGTATCATCCTTTTCTTGACCACTTTGATTGGAATGTACGGTAATGACTTTGTTCTTGTAGCGCCCATCAAAGAAGTTATCGGATTGAATGGTCTCCATCAATTTGCTCGCATGTACGGTATCTTGAGCCACTATAAGTATGAATGGTTTCACTATCGGTTGATGATTCTGCCGCGCATAAACTTCCAACTCTACTTTTGTTTCCTCATGAACCAAAATACCATCCTCAAGCTTTAATCGTTCAAGCTGATCCTCGGAGTACTGGCTTGCATTGAAGTTCTCACGAGTCGCAACCGCTGGCTCCTTTACGAAACCATCTTCCATCGCTTTATGTAGAGGGTAGCTGTAGATGACGTTATTGAACGGAATTGTCCGAGTACCTGATTCCACTTGGGGAGTCGCTGTTAATTCCAGACCGAGTATCGGCTTCAGCTCATTCAATACTTTAACACCAGCAGATGCACGATAACGATGGGATTCATCCATCAGAAGCACCAAGTCGGGTAATGTTGCAAGATAATTAAAGTAACTATCTCCTATGTACTCTCTAAGTCTCTTAATGCGCGGTGCCTTTCCACCGCGCACTTCAGAGTTGATTTTAGAAATATTAAAGATGTTGATATGGATTTCATCGTTGAAAATACTATACTGATTTCGATTACCCATACCATCTTCATAATTGTCACCTGTAATAATCACTGGCAGCACTGTCGTAAAACCAGCAATTCCTTTAAAGACATACTTAGGTGTGTTTGGAGTGAAGTCTTGAATCAGCTTGTTATAGATTGTTAAATTGGGGGCGAGAACGAAAAAATTCTTACTCTTCCCTGTTAGATATAAATAGGAAATGAATGCCCCCATTAATCGAGTCTTACCAACCCCTGTAGCCAATGCAAAACAAAGCGAAGGGAACTCACGCTCAAAATCTGTAACAGATGGATACAATAATTTTATTTTTTCCAACTCAGCAACTAGCATATCGTTGTCATATCGTCCAAGCTCAATCACATTGATTACGTCCGATAAGATCTCTAACGACTCTTTTTGTGGTTTTCTTAGACTGAGTCTAGCTGAGATTGAGTTCAAGTATTTATTCATATTTCTTCCCCTTCACTAAACAACTCCAATTGTTCTGTCTTCTCTTGTTGAGGAAGCTGCGCCACGTTAAGACTATAATCATCGCGACCGAATTCGCATTTATTGAGAATAGAAGAGGGTATCTTTTGAAAAGTAATCTTCGGAAAATCTGCAACGTTTAGATTGAAAGCTTTACAGCAAATCAATAACGTTTCGTTCTCACCAAGTTGATCATGAATCTGTTCGGCTAATTCCCTTGTCATCAATTGGGTAGTTGTATAAATGTAATCTGTTTCGGTTGAATTGCCTTGCTTCCAATAAATTGTATCATCAGGTGCATAGCTAAATCCATGATGTTTGCACATCGCTTCAGCAAGCATTGGAGCATTGTATTCTTTGTTGATAACCCAATTATCGAATTTATCTTTCTCTAACAAGCTCGGTGCGAGGCGATAATACCTAAATCCACCGCCCCCTTGCCAGTTCACCTCTTTGCTAATCCCACCTTGATCTGAACCGTCAATTACTTGCTTCATTCTAGGAATGATATGAGTGTGACAATGTTCCCCTAATTCAATCATAATCCATCTACGCCCCATTTTATGTGCGACTGCACCTGTTGTTCCAGAACCAGCAAATGAGTCTAGTACTAGATCCCCTGGGTTCGAAGCAATATGGATAATCCTTTGGATCAATCGCTCTGGCTTTGGTGTGTCAAACACTTCTTCATTGGCAAACATTTTTATTAGATTTTTTTTTGCTTCATCATTTGTTCCCGCATCATTAGCAAGCCATAATGTCTCTGGGGTAAGACCTACTTTTACCTCTGAAAGGAATTTTTTAATCCTAGGCGCTCCGTTACCATCCTTACCAAACCATATATTATTTTTTGATATCTCTTCGTTCATCTTCTTTTCGGTATAGAGCCAACATCTGCCTTTAGGCAAATCATGCTTTTTACCATTTGGAGCAGTTAACGTATAAAATTGATTAGCTGTTCCATGTCCAGCCTGTGCATTTGCCGATACAGATTGCCAAACCCCTCTAGGGTCATTGTCTGGATTTTTATATCGACTTAGTATAGAATCATCCAAATCAAGTGAATTTCTGCTCTTAGTAAACTCGATGGCATTTTTGGCATAAACCAAAATATATTCATGATTGTTTGAAAAAACTTTTCTATTCTCCCTTGTTGTTCTTTGTTGCCAAATAATCGTTGTAATGAAATTTCTTCTACCGAAAATTTCGTCGCACAACACCTTCAAGTAGTGAAATTCATAATCATCAATTGAAATCCAAATAGATCCATCTTCTGTTAATAATGAAAACAGTATTTTCAAACGGTCCTTCATTAAAGATAACCAAATACTATGTTCCAAACCATCATCATAATGTTCAAATGCATTTCCTGTATTATACGGAGGGTCTATATAAATACATTTAACCTTCTCGATAAATTCACTTTCTAAAGCCTTTAATGCCAATAAATTATCGCCAAATATAAGCTTATTATCAAATACATCTTTATCACTTAATTTTATTTTCGCACAATAATTATTTTCATCATTTTCTATTAAAATGCGAGGTTCAGGTTTTGAATCAACTTCTTTACCAATCCAAGTTAATTCCAATTTCGTTTTTTTGTTCATCTTCACACCCCGATTGTTATACTAATTGCCACTTGATTAAGAATAAGTGCTTCTTGCTGACTTTCTGTTCAAGCTTCTTTTCAACGTCTTGAAACAATAATTCCTTCTGACGATCAATCTCGTCCTGTGCTTCAAATAAATTGCGTCGCAATTCGCTGCGTTGCTTCTCACGTTCGCGAATCGTTTTGTTGATCTCAAGCTTCTCAGCGATTTGACGCACTAATCTTGCGTCTTTTTGAAACTGAGTGATTTCCGCATCAAGTTCTTTCAACTCAAACTCCAGCCTGTCTTTCAAGTCCTTTGACCACTTATCTAATCTTTCCAGCTCGCGGTCAAGAAATTCATTCGTACGCTCTTGAATATCCCACAGAATTGCCGATTCTTGCTGCTGGTTAATTTCAGCAATTTGCTCCGTAACATTTGAATTAATAAATTGTTCATGATCATTCAGTTCAATTTCAGTAGCTGGTAGATCAAATAGCTTCTCGCAAAGTTCTTGATCCAACTGATTTCCAATCGAGTCAACTGCGGAGAATATCAAATGCTCTTCATTCTCAGCAGCACTTACTTGCAATAAAGATAAAGACAAGTAACCGTTAATACCAATTCTATTTTGAAGAAGACTCACCTTGCCCTCATAATCACTATAACGGAAGTTAAGTTTCATCATTGGTAATTGACGGCTCTTGGCTTGCTCAATCCAATTTTCAGCCAGCGGATGACCTAATCGATAATGATGGACGTGTTCATTCGTTTCACTTTTCTTCACATGCGATATGAGCTGATACTTATCCTTACTATTCATAAGTTGGAAGCTCAACTGCTCCGAATTAAACTGTGCATACGAACTTCCTTCATATTCGGTGAGTGCCCATAGAAAACGCTCCATCTTATTCAATTGGAGAGTAGTCTGCTCGTAGTTCGTTCGCAGCTTCTCACGCACTTCATCGTCGAAATTCTCGAGCAGGTTCTTCCTTGTCTCCTGCATCTTACATTGGATCTGATCGTCGAGTTCCAATTGCAACTGATTGAAGGCATCTTGAATTTCTTCAGCAGAACGGCAAGTTTGATAGATCTGCTGTATTCTTTTTTCAAAATCGACACCTGACTCCAGCGACCCCAAGACTTCATCAGACGAACCAAATACACCATCAAACAAACTAAACTTCTGAGATAATAGCTCAAATACCCTTTGGTCCGCTGCGTTCTTACGGTTTATGAAATTAATGACGACAACATCATACTTCTGTCCGTAGCGATGGCATCTGCCAATTCGTTGCTCGATTCGTTGAGGATTCCAAGGTAGATCATAATTGACGACCAGACTGCAGAATTGAAGGTTAATTCCCTCCGCCGCTGATTCAGTCGCAATCATAATGGCAGCGTCATTGCGGAAATATTCAACCAACGCCGCTCTCGTATCGGCTGTCTTAGAACCCGTAATCTGATCATCATGCTGATGCCGTTCAAGCCACTCCTGATAAATCCCCTTAATCTCAGGCGAGCTATTCTTACCGTTGAACATGACTATTTTTCCAGAATAACCGTTGTGTTCAAGCATTTCTTTCAAATACAGTTGTGTTCTTCGGGACTCTGTAAAAATAATGGCTTTATCGTTTGCACCAAGTTCACGAAGTGTGGAAAACCCATTTGCAAGGGCAACAAGCAATGCTTTACCCTTTTCATTCTCTGTGATGGAGTTAGCTAATTCGTAATAAGCAAGCAGTTCTTCTCGCTCGCGAAGAATCAGCGCTCGTTCCTGTTTTGAAGCAATATTTCCCTCAGACTGCTCATCGTCATCAGACCATTCTTCTACCGTTGAATCCATCTCATCAATATCATTATAAATGTTTTCAATCCCTTGCCCACTTCCTTCTTCCTCCAAAGAGGATTCAAGCCTTCTGACAAGTGATAGAAGGGTATCAGAAATAGCAAAGGATGATGAAGCTAATATCTTACGTACAACCAAGGTCATGAGATTACGTTGACTTCGGGGCAATGCTTGAATATTTTCTCTTTGAAGATATGAGGAGACCTTCTCATACAAATCCCATTCTGCTTCGCTCGATGAAAACTCCTGAACAAGTGGAATTCTCTTCGTGTAGGGAACGTATTCCGTCACCTGACGGCGCAACGTACGATGGCACACGGGATGCAGCCGATCTTTTAAGTCAAGAAAATCAAGCCTGGTCATTTCTTTGGTTCCGCTTCCGAACTGCTTACGGAAAGTTGATTCATCACCAAATAATCTTGGGTCAATGAAACTTACCAGACCGTATAGCTCCATAAGCGAGTTCTGCAATGGTGTAGCAGTTAAAAGTACCTTAGGTGCGCCATCTGTTGCTTCTCGAAGTATTCTAGATATTTTATTTGTTTTCTTGTAGACGTTACGAAGACGGTGGGCTTCATCGATGATGATTAGATCCCAATCGGTTCGTTTAAGATCAGCCGATTTGTTCCGAGCGAACTGGTATGAAGTGATGACAATGTTGTCCTTCTGCTCGAATGGGAAGCCTTGTCCTGCCTTCACGTATTCATTGTAGTTTTTGCTCTCAATGATGATTGATGGGAGATAAAACTTCTCAATCAGTTCCCGATTCCATTGCTTACGCAGCGGGGGAGGGACAATGATAAGGATTTTTCGTTTCCGTTCTGCCCATAGCTGACTAATAATCAGACCAGCTTCAATCGTTTTGCCAAGTCCGACTTCATCGGCAAGAATAGCGCCTCGTTCAAGCGGAGCGCGGAATGCAAACAACGCCGCCTCTACTTGATGCGGGTTTAGGTCTACAGTCGCATTAATCAATGATTGACTAAGGCGGCCAACTGTATTAGAAGCACTCTGCTTTGTTAGTTCGTAAGCATAATATTGGCTATGATACGCAGTACTCATATAAATCCGCCACCCTGTTGGTTTCTACTCTGAGTATACAAGAATGGTAACTTATTCGACAGGGTAGGTCTTAATCCCTTGTTTTCAACCAAAAAGATCGGTCAATTTGAAGGTTATTCCATTTCTGGTGTCGAATTTAACCTCATCAAAATGTTGCATGGAGGTAACTGTAATGTCTTACAATGGAATGAGATGGTACAAGTGTGATTTTCAAATGCAAACACCTGGTGACCCTAATAACTGGTTACAAGATGATCCTGCATTTCTAAGTAGAGAATATTCACAAGAAGAACTAATTGCGTCCGTTGATTTATATTTAACTCGATGCCACGAGGTCGGATTAGAAGTAGTATGTATAACCGACCACAACTTCATTGGTATTGATTATCTTCGAATGTTGAAAGGTAGAAATGAACTCATAGCAGATCAATTACAAAAGCAACCTTTAATTATATTCCCTGGATTTGAGGTAGAAGTATCTCAGGGATTAGGTATTCATTTGCTATGCATTTTCGAAGAAAATAAATCTTTGCATGATATCGATGATATCGTCACGCAGTTAGGTCTTACCCGATCTGAACGAGTTAAAAATGGCAATATTGTACCTTTGCCGCAAGCTACGTTTGCTCAAATTGAGAAAATTGTACAGGATGATCATCACGGGGTCATTATTGCTGCTCATCCAATGTCAGAAAGCGGTCTTTTAAATAATAATTTTATTACTGATTTTTTTCAAAGGGATATGTTTTTGAATCCGAAACTGCTAGCCCTTGAACTACCAAAGCCAATTGCTGAGTTTTCTGCCAATATGCAGAAGCTGATTACAGCAGATGTGGCTTGTCACGCCGAGTGGAGAAGAGAACGGAGAATAGCTGCTGTCATGTCCTCAGATGCATACAGCCTGTCTGAAGGTTCTAAAGGATACATAGGAAAAAGGCATACTTGGGTTAAGATGTCCAATCCCTCTTTAGAATCAGTCATTCAAGCCTTTTTGGACTATGAACGAATTGCATTGTGTTCAAATAGTCCAGACGAAGATGTTAGACACGATAAGATTGTTTCACTTTCCATCGAAAACGTTGCCTTTCTTAATAATCAAACGATTCATTTATCACCAAATTTAAATTGTATTATCGGCGGTAGAGGTTCAGGAAAATCATCAATTCTTGAATACATCAGGCTCGCAGTATCTCATAAGCCCGATTTAAAAGATACAGAACAGATTCAAAGAGTACGGAGAACACTGCCTCAACCATCAGTAGTAAGGCTCACTTGGGAAGGTGCAAATGGGCTAACGGATACCTTTGAATACGATGCCGCCACTCAAACCGCAAGAATAACTAGCAGAGAAGTGCAAGATCCTGCAACCATCTTGAGGAACCTGAAAGTTCAAGTATTTAGCCAGCGTGAGATATCCGAAATTGCCCAAGAACAAAAAAGCTTATCAAGCTTGATTGACACAATTTCTGGGTCTGAGCTTGTTAGGTTGAAATCAACAGAAACTGAGCTAATATCGACGATTCAAAGTTTATTTCAAACAAGAAAGACGATTGAGCGGCTCAAGAATGAGCGAAATACTCTTCTTCAAGAAATTGGCGAGATTCAAAGACAGTGGGATGCATTTGTCTCAGTGCAAACGGAAAACGAACGCAGGAACAAAGCCATTGTTGCAGAAAGCTATTTACGTGAAGCAGTAGAAGAAGCCAAGCAATTCGTTACATCGTGGAATGAAAATATTAAATTGTTCACGAGAGAGCATGCTGATCTTGTAAAACAAGATTGGTTAGATGATCCTTTCTTTGATGACTTAAACGTAGGTCTAAAAGCTGCGAAGGAAGAACTAGAAAAGAATATAACGGCTGCATTAATACAATATTCCGAAGCGATTGATGGAGTCACGGAGAAACATGAAAAATGGGAAACAATAATGAACGCTATTCAGCAAACAAAATCTGATTTCATTGCCGCATGTCATGAGAAAGGTGTACACCCTGATAAACTTGAAGTAATGGAGGGGCTAGAGCAGAGTATTCGAATAAAGGAACAAGATTTGGAGGACAGAGAACAGAAGTTAATCAACTCTTCACAAGAAATAGAAAAACTATTCACAAGTGTTGGAAATCTTCACGATACTTGGTTAGCACAGACAACATTGAAAACTGAAAAAATTAATTCGATTTTGGCATCTGGATCTATTCCATATACAAGGCAGGCTTCTCCATTCATATCCGTTGAAATCTTTAAATGCAGAGATCAGGAACATTTCAAGCAGATTTGGAGTACAAATCATAACATTCGCGGAAACACTCGATTAGGAAGAAATTGGGATGCTATTGGTGAGAAATTGTTTCAATTATTCGAGACAAGCGAGGAATTGACGCCATGGACGATACTCTCACAGTGGCTTGAGAACCCAGAACTAATGCCAACTGAGTTACAGGGACACCATGGCGACCTTAATGCATATCTCACAGGAGAAGGCATTGGATTCTGGGAGACAATGCAAATTACTCGTGTAAACGACAGAATTAATATCACATTATTTCGGGATGACGGAACCCGAGCTGGCTCCCTCGATGACGGCGGGCTTTCAGACGGACAGAAGAACACTGCGATTTTAGCGTTGCTGTTTGCTCATGGTACAAATCCAATCCTGATTGATCAACCAGAGGACGAGCTGGATTCAGATTTCATTTACAATCAACTTGTTCCACTTCTTAGAAGAGTCAAGTACAAGCGTCAAATCATCCTTGCTACGCATAACGCCAATATACCTGTGAACGGAGATTGTGAATTGCTCTATGCACTAAATACCGAAATGGGCAAAGGAATCTTAAAGGCTGAAGGTGGACTAGAAAAGCCACATGTAAAAGAAGCAGTATTAGACATCATGGAAGGATCTAGAGAAGCATTCAGACGTAGGCAGGAGAAGTATAATTTTTAACACTTCCTCATCATAAAGAATGCATAGTTACAATCAAACACAAGAGAAATGCAGATGTCATATCAAATTGACATCTGCATTTCCTGTCTCAACTGATTTATTTGCATAATAATAAAGGTGAATAATCCCACAAGCCCAATAAAATCAAGGCTTCCCGCTGCTTCATATTGGGTGTGTTTCAAATCCCATCACATTGGAGATGTGGTTGCGGACCGTTTTTTCACTGATGAATAACAATCCGGCAATATCCCGTGTGGTTTTGTCCTGCACTAGAAGCTCGAATACTTCGCGCTCGCGATGCGTCAATAGAAATTTGCTGTGATGTTCGTTCCCCTTCAATGGTGTGAACACCGTGTATTCGTGCGTTTTTCCTACTCCCTCGCCATCCTCATAAATCCTTTCAAATAAGCGTCAGTAAAGGATTCGACCGCTTTTGTATCCCTTATGGTTTTTGATCATCCCTTGATATATTTGAGCGTTTAGCACCAAAAATAACACCATTTTTTATCCCAATTAATATAAGATGATATCAATTCAAACTTGCATTCAGAAACTGCTCGAAATTAACTTTCCCACCATTTCTCAAATATGCGCGGTATAAATACGCCTCAAATACAAGCTGAATTTCATTTAACTTATCCGCATTATCCAACAGAGATGAAGGAAGTATTTCTTTCTCAATCAGTCTCACAAGAAACGACTCTCCAATAGGGTGCAAATCAAAAAAGTAAGAGTAAATTTTTTCAAACTCGTAACCCTCGTGTGTAAACTCCCACTTAAGTGAAATCATCATATTTTGGAGATCGTCTCTAATTTCGGATAGTCGAGATGAAACGTGTTTAAGGTATTCATCTATAATTTCAAGATCCGCATCCTTCACGTTATCTAATTTGGTCTCTAACATTCTAATTATGTAATGTAGTGTGTTTGAATGACCCCCTTTTTCCCCAAATCTATCATTATTCTCTTTTAGAAGATTATGTGCTAATGCTAATGCATCCGTATTTGTTTCAATTTGTTTAGCTCTATATTCTTGGATATGCTTATCCATAATTTCATCAACTTTTATGGATAAGTCTGCGAGAAGTTGATACCGCATTTCTGTATACATATTTAGGTCACTGATATTAATGCTTAGTGGGTTTAATCTTTCATTTTTTGAAGGGTCGTTACTATAGACAAAGACCATAAAATCGCCAGCACCGGGAAATACTCCTCGCGCCGGCCAACTTGCATAAAATCTTTCTCCTTGTTTGGTTACGACACCATCAATACTAGTTAAATTAACAGGATGTGTGCTAAATACAGCTCTAATGTGTTTGAAATAGATATCGTCACTTAATTTGGACTGATGGAAAACAGAATTGTCGTTTGAGAACGGATAATCTACCTGTAGAACCCGATGGAGCTGGACAATAGATTCGTACAAAATATCGATAGAAGTTATATATTGCATCAAGGTTAGAGACAAAGAATGATTATGTCCTAAACCAGCATGCATATCTTTAAACTCTATTTCAGGTATTCCCTCGACAGTAACATTGATCCAATCCATTGCTGAACAAATAATATTCCATTTGTTTTTCCCATTAATGTTTTTGTATAACTCACTAAAAATTTGATGTTCATTGACTTTATCTCTAAATCTTTCAATTAACTGTTCATCGAGATTGATCTGCATCTTCATCCTTCATCCTCCAATAGTTTTGTCCTATTCATAATATGTCAGAATCATGAAGCATTTGGAATAAATTTTTCTAGTTCATTCACTGGATTGCATATAAAAACAAAAAAGCAGGTTAATTACCCCTGCTTTCCTGTCTCTCTCCAAGAAACCAATTCACAAATGGTTCACGGGGTATCTTTATGGTTCTCCCGATTTTGACCACATGGAACTGCCCTGAATTACATAAGTCATAAGCTTGGTTTCTGCCAATTGTTAAAAATCTCTGTATATCCTCTACCTTGAGAACTGGAGGCAGATCATCTATATTTAGTGAACTCATACCATCACCTCAATTTATCATAATGCTGAAATTGGTTGTCTCATGACTTCTTTATCCCTTCAATATTTTCAAATCCCTTCAGTTCCTTTTCTTCCTTCACGACCTGTATGTTAAGGTTCAGTGCGATCTTATAGAACGCCTTCCATTTAAGATGGTAATATGTCGTCTCGCTTATTGGCTGATCAAATGCGTTGTTATAAACGACATAAATCGAAATCACAATCTGTATTAAGGTAACGTTCTGAGATCAATATGCGTTCCCTTCTGGGAAGTTTACTCACCACCCTTTCGATCCTTTCGCAATAGGCTCGCCGGGCTGCTGGCTCATCCACATTATAGGTAGCTATACTTCCAGTTTGGTCGCTTGTTACTCCCGTATCGCTCCTGGGTGTAGTAGACCATTCAGCTGTCGTTTTCGCTTCTCTCTCCTCGAACAGCGTTGACTTATAAATTCGATATTTCTCAAGCGCGGCCTCTACTGCAACCCGTGTTTTCTTTCTATCAAACTCCGGAAGTTCAAATGACATCTGCGTCACCGTATCACCTCAATCTGTGAAAAGATTCCCCGACCGGAGCCGGGGAGGTGTTACTATTTAGAATGGAAGATCGTAAGAGTCACCATCTGGGATGTCCGGACCTTTGGTGTCGTCTGGGTATTGCTGCCCTGGATCTTCAGCCTCGTCATCGTCAGAATCATTTTCATCAGCAGCATCGTCGAGAGTGAGTTGGTTCGGATCATCTTCCATATCAACCGTGCCATCAGCATTGATTTTTCCACGAACACCTTCCCGGGGCTCGTTGAATTCTTCAATACTCATCTGACTGGGGGCCACGCCGAGCATTACATTTCTTCCAGCAAATTTGTATAGGAGTTGGGCCTTGTCATCCTTGTCACCTTTAATCCAAATTTCATAACCGTTTTTTTGCTGTCACGCTGCATGGAGACAAATTCGGCTGAGATATCGCCGCATACATCATCACCGGCGACTTCCAGGGAGAGGACAACAATGCTGCCGGACAGTTCGTACAGATCAATCTCATCGCCCACATCTTCGGTTCCTTTAATCTCAAATTTCAGAATTTCCTTCTTGTCGTCTTTCTGCATCGACTTAAACAGCACGTTCATGGTGGTTTTCATTTATAATTGCTCCTCTCGGAATAAAATTTGGAATAATTCCTGTTGCATTTGCTGTTATCTGCCCGCCCCGCCCTTTTTCATGTATTTGTTGTTATAGCCAAGCTGCGGAGCTGTGATGGTGTTGTCCTGGTACTTGCGGGGATCTGGTGGCTTGTCAGCTCCTTTATAAGGGTCAAGTGATAGAACCTCATAGAACGTCACACCCCGACTAATCTCGAAGTCTATTGTCATCATATAAGGTTCGTTTCTTTCGAAAGGGGGGCCTTATATGATCAAAAAGATTGAAAGATTTGGGGTGAAAACCTATGTTTCTCTGATCGAGAAAAGATCATTTCGTTTCATTTGGGATCACAAAACTGAGATTTTGAATGCAATTGAATGGATAATTCGCCACATCTTCTAAAAAGGGCATATTGTAAAAGAATCATTTTCCGCTGTTTGCTTCGCCAACCCGCAGCCTTGAAACAGTCCAGCATTGTCACTGTACACCTTGGCTGCATCTACATATTGGCTAATATTCTGGGATTTCTCCTTATAGGGGCTATGCCCTCAAAATAACTGCTGCTGTATAATTGCTGTCCGCCGCTGTGCAATCTCCACATACTGCGGGCCGATTTCTATAATTGTGCATTCACGGTTGTTCTCCAGCGCGACTTTGCGGGTCGTTCCGGATCCACCAAAGGGATCAAGCACATGTCCGCCCGGCGGTGCACCAGCGAGAATGCAGGGCTCGATCAGTTTCTCCGGGAATGTCGCAAAGTGCGCTTCGGCAAATTGTGCTGTCGCTACCGTGGTTTCTTCCGTCTTTTCTCATCCCATGTACCTTACTTCGCCATCACCTTATGGGCTTTTTGGGTTTAGATTATGGGCATAGAAAAAGCCACCCAGGTTATGGATGGCTTTATGCATACACATATTTGAATTATGGAGCATTTTTTATTAGTGCTATAAATCTTTCTTTATAAATTTCTATCTTTCTTGGGTGAAGAATTACTCCCACTATCATGTGTAGAATGATAATACATCAACTTTAATACAGACAATTTCACTCATATTAACTATACTTTAATTAATTTAGAAAAAAGGAGAAATTAATTCATGTTATTTTCAGAAAGAATGGGTTTTAAAAGCCCTCGTACTATTCTTCAAACTGATAATATTGACCTTGAGTTATTAACCGGAATATGGAATGTTCTGTCGGACCTTATCTGGAGGGTAGAGAACTTAATGTATCCCACAATACTTCATAGACTGCACGAAAATATTTGGAGAAACTTTTTCAAAAAACCGGTTGACAACTTACCAGACACCTTTGCTTTAAAAGGAGTTGTTAGAGAATACTTTTTTTCAGAAAATGTTCAATGGTATGTAAAATACGATTTATTAGAATTCCTAATTAGCGCTATTAAATATAGTGACTTACCCAACAAAGAATATCTTCAAAAAAACATTATTACTAAAATCAATATAGAATTAGAAAAGGAAATGTCAGGATTTCGCATCATAGATCTGACTATATCACCTATAGTATCTTCAGTTGAGATCACTGAAATCGAAGTAAGTCTGTCCTATGATAAATCGTTTCATGGAATTTCAATACATATAAACAGAGCTCTCGATTTACTTTCTGACCGAAAAACCCCTGATTATCGAAACTCAATCAAAGAATCTATCAGTGCCGTTGAGTCAATGTGTAAAGTACTTACAGAGAATAAAAAAGCTACGCTTGGAGAAGGATTAAAGAAGTTGGAGAGCTTCGGCGTCACGATTCATCCATCTTTAAAAGAGGCTTTCAATAAGCTTTATGGCTATACAAGTGACGAAAAAGGAATACGACATGCCATATGGTCTGAAGAAACAAGCACTTTTGAAGAGGCTAAATTCATGCTTGTTGCTTGTTCAGCATTCTGTAATTATGTTATCGCTCTAAAAAATAAATTTGAGTGAGGTGACTCTAAGTCGCCTTTTTTATTACACAGAAAAATCACCGGTTTGGGTGCCTAAATTATTATTTTCAACGCATTGTTTTTATTTTTTGATAAAAACATTTCTTTCTCCCAAACCTTTTCCATCCCGAGATGATATGCCTTGTAAATCAATTGGTCTTCACTTTCTTTAGTCAACTCCACCTGATCAGGGATAATAGAAATACCATTCAATCGATCAGGGTCAACATCTAAAAGAGGAGCAACTATACCTACATGATCTGAAAAAAGCAACTTACCTTGTTTACTTCGATGATATCCATTTTGTCCTTCCTCCCTCATACCGTAGTTCGGAGTATGGAAGATAAATCTCCTGCTAATCTCATAAGGTGCGCTTGTTCAATTCTTCATCATTGTCGACCAGCATCAAGTCCCAGCAGGTCTGACAGAACGAAGCTTTGAGGATCGTGTGCTCTGTCGGCTTCGGATCATTACAGATGACACACTGACCTTTGACCGGCTGTTTCCGTTTATCGCCTTCCTACTTAACCCACATGGACAACACTCCTTTTAAATTGAATTCAATAGTGGAGAAGCGGACTCGAACCACCACTACCGACCGATCACAGCCGGTGTGCTATCTATTTACACTAACCCCACAGATTGCCCCTGCCAGACCGCACGAACGCGTTTCGTACAGCCTAGACTCATAGGGCGAGTGTTTGCCCCTCATTTACATAGACACGCTGTACGTGCCCTCAGGGGGCTTTGATAAGTAGTGTGCGTTTGCTGACTGACACACAGGAACGTAAATAGAACAGCATGCCCGCGTGTTCTACCCTTGCGGCTCTTGGCCATCAAACAGGTAATTGGTGTGTCGGGTGCTGTTCTCTTTGTTTTCCATGCTATAAGAATATCACGTCTAAAACCTAATGCTCATTCCTAATCCTTTATTTTTCCTTCTATTATTCTGTACTCTTTGCTGTTACTTTGTGGTGATTAAAACATCTCTTTGGAGTTGATCCAGACTCTCAGCTGCATCTGATTGCATGTTCGGCATCAAATGCCCATATGTGTCCAGCGTGAATGAAACTGAGGTATGACCCAATCTTTCAGATATTACTTTAATGTGTACCTTCTGCTGGATCAGGAATCCCACATGCGTATGTCTCAGATCGTAGAAAGCAATATGAGGAGCTTCATATTTCTTCAATTGCCGGTCCCACATTCGTTGAATACTTCTCATAGTTGCTGGCCCGCCGAAAGAAGTACAGACAACCAGGTCATTCATCTGATACTCAGAACCTAATGATAAGCGTTCCTGTAATATAAGGGACCGATGTTCTTTCAAAGCTTCGACAGTATCCGTCGATAACGCAATTGATCGAATACTCGAATTAGTTTTTGCACCTTCCTTGATACGACGGCGTTTGGTTACAGTCTGTTTTATAGAAAGAGTCTTATTTTTGAAATCAATATCAGACCAGCGTAAACCTAATATCTCCCCAGGCCTCATACCAGTCATAATGGCAAGAAATGTTGCAATCCAATATCTACTCGTCCCTTTTGTCTTATCCAAAAATTCAAAAGCGAACTCTGGAGTCCAAATCGGGCGTATCCGTTTATTTACCTTTGGCTTGTCTACAACACCACAAGGATTAAACTCAATAAGTTTTTTCTTAACGGCATCATTCAAACATGTATTAACATTAGAAAATGTTCGCTTAACCGACCATTCACCGAGTCCTTTTTCTTCTATCATGAATGTTATAAAATCCTCTATATGTTGGGCATTTAATTTAGATAAAGGGATATCACCAAGAGAAGGTTTGATATAGAGCCTTATGTTATTCTCATACATTTCCCTTGTTTCTTCGGATATCTTTCTTTTATTTTTACACCATTCTGAAATAAACTCCCCGAATGGAGTCTTCTGAGGACTAAAATAAGTTCCATTCTTCAATCTAGACTTATGCTCTACCTCTGCTGCCTCTGCTTCCTTCTTAGTCTTAAAACCCCGCTGCTTCTCCCGATCCCGCTTTCCATTTGTGATTGTTCCCGTATAAAACGAATAATACCAAGGGTTCTTTTTTACATTTTTATCTTTGTACACTCCCATGGGTAGCCTCCGATCATTTAAAAACATCATTAACACCAAATTAGCACCAAATCGCTAAAATAGCAATTTTATTGTTTAAAAAAACCTTTATTAACAACGTTTTTCTCAATGTGTAGTACACCCTTCAATGGTGTCACCCCTCCTTGCCCTGGGTTTGTTTGGTATAACAAGGTAAAGGGATACAGTCAAAATCATTTTATGTATAGTGGGTGGTAATGGTGCGGTCGCAGCCCTAAAATGGGCGATAGCGGAGAGGCTATATTTTATGAAATGGATTCTATGGCTAGCTTTATATTCGGAAGGTTATAAGCGCACACTATGCTAAAATAGATGAACTATATTTCTTGTCCCAGGAGGCAGTCCGATGGCCAATATCAAAGAAATTGCCCGCATTGCCGGGGTATCCGTAACAACTGTATCGCGCGTGCTGAACAATCATCCATATGTAAGCAAGGATAAAAGAACAGCCGTGCTGAAAACCATAGAGCAACTGAATTATACACGCAATATGAACGCCGTTCATCTGATTACGGGGCGTACCGGGGCGGTTGCGGTTATTTTGCCGTCAATCAATTCTTTTTACTTCTCGGTGGTGATGGACGGGTTGGCTCAGGCTGCGCTGGCGGCGCAATACCGTCTGATTCTATGCCAGACCAACTATGTTCCCGAAGAGGAGCTTAAGGTGCTGGATATGCTGCGTAACAAGGAAATTGACGGAGTAATCATCGTCTCGACTGCACTGAAGCCTGAGCTGATCGAGCCATACTGTGCTTACGGACCGATTGTAACCTGCCAGAATAGCGGGCAGCGTCCGTACTCTTCTATTTATATTGAGCATTACGCCGCGTTCCGTCATGGATTGGATTATTTGTATAGCAAGGGGCACCGCAAAATCGGCTATTGTGAAGGCCGCGAGAACGGCAGCAGTGCCTCTATCCGCCAGAACGCTTTTCAGGATTTTCTTGCAGAAAAAGGGTTGCCTTTTGATCCGGAATGGATGGTCTTCGACTGTGTGCGTGAAGAGGACGGAGCAGAGGTGGCCCGTCGCCTGCTGGGTAATCCCAACCGGCCTGAGGCGATGATTATTTCCGGCGATCATGTGGCTGCTGGACTGATCATTGAAGCGCGCAAGCACGATCTTCGTATCCCGGAGGAGCTTGCGGTGATAGGGTTCGACAACCAGCCGATCGGACGGCTGCTTGAGATCACAACGATTGACAACCAGCTCTACCAGATGGGCTCGGCGGCCTTCGGGATGGTTCATGAGCATATTCACGGCAGCAGTCTTCCAGTGACCCGGAAGCTGGAATACCGGATTATTGAGCGGTCTACGGTGTAATCTGAGGTGTGCACAAGCTTCGAATAACGATGCGTCCATAACGTATGTGGTGGTTGTATATCATACTGCAATGGGTTCGCCGGCTTCAACGAGATTCACAAGCTGCTAGGCGTCACCAGACTTCAGTACCTTCCATAACCTCTACTCCTCTGTTACTTTCTCCTCCCTTCTGCTCCGGCATCCCTTATACTTGTCCGCTTGCTCCTATTACGCGTGAGATTTTTCACATTAGGACATGACAGTGATATAAATCACATTTTTATATTGACAGCCCCTGTGCAGGCCCTTATGATAAATCCAGCGCTAGTGATAACGATTATCATTTGCATACATAAAAAGGGGTGTTTTGAGTGAAATATAGTTATGCGCTTCCCGCCGGTCTAATAGCGGCCTCCATACTGTTCACCGGCTGTGGTGACAATAGCAACAATAATAATAGTAACAATTCCAATAATGAGGCGGCGGCCACGGCGGCTACAGCAACGAACACACCAGCCACCACGAACGATGCTTCTACCGGTGCTGCCGACTTCACCTCTGCGATTGAGCAATACCGTGCTTACGTCATTGAGCAGAGCGATGCTTTTGTGAAGCAGACGGAAGGTTTCACCGATGCTGTCAAAGCCGGAAAGCTGGAGGAAGCCAAAGCACTGTACGCTCCGGCCCGCATGTATTATGAACGGATTGAGCCGATTGCCGAGGCGCTTGGCGATCTGGACCCGAATATCGATGCTCGTGAGAATGATGTCGATCCGGCTGAATGGCGCGGGTTCCACAAGATTGAACAAGCACTCTGGCAGAATAAGACCACAAACGGGATGGCCGAGGTGGCAGATCAACTGCTGAAGGATGCCCAATTGCTGCGTGCCAAGGTAGAGACCGTGGAGATTGATGAAAGCCTGCTTGTTACCGGAGCTGTCGAGCTGCTGAACGAGGTGTCCTCTTCCAAGGTAACCGGTGAGGAAGAACGTTACTCCCATACGGACTTGTATGATTTTGTAGCCAATGTGGAAGGTGCTCAGAAGATTTACGAGCTGCTGAAGCCCGAGCTGGCCAAAAAAGATCCGGCCCTGGAGAAGACGATCGGCGACCGGTTTACCGCTCTGCTGGCCGAGCTGGCTCCTTTTAAATCCGGGGATGGATATGTGTCCTATGAAACTTTGAAAAAAGATGAAGTGCGTAAATTAAGCCAGAATCTCGACGCTTTGGCGGAACCCCTCTCCAATATGGGGACTATTCTAGGAGTGTGACCGGCATGAAAAAGAAAGTTAATCCCCTGCCCCGAAACGGGCATGCAGCCACAGAAGAGATTAAGAACAATGACAAAGGCGGACAGATATTCGATAAAAAACTCAGCCGCCGCGAGATGCTCCGGCTTACCGGAGCTTCCGGTCTTGGACTGTTGCTGGGCGGCGGCGGGGTCAGCGGGATTTTGGCGGCAAGTGGTGCGACGCATCAGGCCCCTTCTGCTCTGCAAGCCTCCAGGGAGGACATCATCCCGTTCTACGGCAGCCATCAGGCTGGAATTCTTACTCCTGCACAGAATTTCCTCTGCTTCGCTTCGTTTGATCTGACGACCTCAAGCATTGCAGATGTCAAAAAACTGCTGCAGTCCTGGACCACGGCTGCGGCTGCCTTAACCACAGGAACGCTGATCGGCGATGCCAATGATCATCCAAATCTGCCCCCATCCGATACCGGAGAGGCGGATGGACTTACACCGTCCAAATGTACGATTACTTTTGGCGTGGGACCTGCATTGTTTGACGGACGCTTTGGACTGGCTTCGAAACGTCCGTCTACATTCGCTGATCTCCCGGCCTTTGCCGGAGACAGTCTCGATCCGCAGTGGTGTGGCGGCGATCTCTGCGTACAGGCTTGCGCAGATGATCTGCAGGTGGCGTTCCATGCCATCCGTAATCTGGCTCGTATCGCCAGAGGAACCGCTGTGCTCCGCTGGACGCAGGAAGGCTTCCAGCGGACTGGCGGAGCAGACCCCAAAGGCGGAACTCCGCGCAATCTGCTTGGCTTCAAGGATGGCACGGGCAACCCTGATGTGACCGATGCGGCAGAAATGCGCGAGGTGGTCTGGTGCGGCAGCGAAAGCCCTGCCTGGATGAACGGCGGCACTTACATGGCTGTGCGCCGCGTGCGGCTGCGCATCGAGGTATGGGACCGTTCCTCGCTAAGTGATCAGGAGGCCACCTTCGGGCGCCACCGTAAAAGCGGCGCCCCTATCGGAGCTACCGATGAATTCGCCAAGCTGAATCTGGAGGCGGCCGATGCCGCCGGAAAACCGGTCATCCCGCCCAATTCCCACTCGGCGCTGGCCCATGGGGATGGCACCGTCAAAATGCTGCGTCGTTCCTACTCCTTTTCCAGTGGCATGGATCTTACCACCGGGCAGCTGGATGCGGGCCTTCTGTTCATTAGCTTCCAGAAGGATCTCGTGAAGCAGTTCGTGAGCATTCAGAAGCGCCTTGCCAAAAACGACCGTCTGAACGAATACATGGTGCATACCGGCAGCGCAGTGTTTGCCTGTCTTCCGGGTGTACGCGAAGGCGGCTATATCGGAGAAACCCTGCTGGGCTGAGTACGCAAGTGGAAATGGCTTCGCCGTCCCTATACAAACTTATGCTTTCAAAGTAAAGATAAATGGGGGTCAATCGCAGTGAAAGAAAAGGGAAATGCCGCCTTAAAGGAGCATAAACCCGATCTCCTGCGTTCCCGGTTAGAATGGAAAGGGGTTATCCCGATGCTGTTGTGGATACAAAGACTGGTACATAGAATCCCAGGGGGATGGCTGTCGAAACCACGTCAGCGGCTGACTGTGCAGGAATCGCACAGGAAGGCGCAGATGCACGGCTTGCAGGCAGCCGCTCTGCTCGGCTGCCTCTGCCTGCTGCTGCTCAGCAGGCCAGCAGCCACAGCCGCGGCGGCGGGCACGCCGCTGGACGAGCTGCTGCCGCCTGTCGGCAGCGCGCTCGTCGAAGCCGGCCAGAGCCGCTGGGACGCGGCCGCCGCCGATGTGGACACGTTCGCGGCGCTGTGGCGCACCGCGAACACCGGCACGCCGGACCCGGCACTCGCCGGTCCGGCGTCCGCCGTGGACGCCGCGCTCGCAGACGCGGCGAAGGCCCTTGCGGCGGGCGGCGGCACGCCCGCCAAGACTGCGCTATCCACGCTCGCCAGAAGCGTGGACGCGTACGTGAGCGCCGCCTCCGGCACGGGCGGCGCAGACTCCAGCGCCGCCGGCCGTGAAGCGGCGGCGAAGCTGCTGCCCGCGGCGGAGCGCGTGCGGGATGCGGCGCGCAGCGGCGACTGGACTGCGGCCGCGGAAGCGTACCGCGCCGTGGTCAGCGGCTGGACGCCGGCAGAGCGCGGCATCCGTGCCGATAATCCAGCCGTCTACGGCCTGCTGGAGACGAAGATGAGCCTGCTGCGTATCTCGCTCCAGGCTCATCCGCTGCGCGAAGAAGCGGCGCTGTCCGAAGCGGAAGCGCTGTATACGCTGCTGGCCGATTACCATGACGGCAACGCGGTCGATACCGGAGACGCCTCGGCGGAGCCGGCATCGATTGAAGCGCTGATCGGCTACCTGAAGCAAGCTTCCGCTGCAGCAACCGCCGGCAACAGCGCCGAAGCAGCCGGCATCATGGAACAGTTCATCACCGCCTGGCCTTCAGCCGAAGGCCAGGTGCAGATTGCGTCGCCCAAAGTCTATGCGAATATCGAAAATGAGAGCGCAGCAGTCACTGGTGATCTTCTCTCCAATCCTCCGAAGCTCGATCAGGCGCTGGCGGCCATGGACCATATGCTCTCCGAGCTGACGCCGCTGGCCGGAGAAACAAGCTACACGGCCTGGGATGCTGCACTGATTCTGCTGCGCGAAGGTCTGGAAGCTATTCTTGTCCTAGCCGCTCTTCTCTCGTATCTCAAGAGAGAAGGTACACCCAGAACCCGGCGCTGGATCTGGTCCGGTGCCGCAGCAGGTCTCGCCGGAAGCATCTTGCTCGCTGTGATCTTAAGTATAACCATCTCCCAAGCCGCCTCCGGCGGAGCGCGTGAGCTGATTGAGGGCATTACCGGGCTATTCGCCGTGGTGATGATGCTAACGATCGGCCGCTGGCTTCACGGCAAGTCCAATACGGCAGCCTGGAACAATTATGTTGGCCAGCAGGTAGGTGGCGCACTGGCCCGGGGCAATCTGTGGTCCTTGTTCCTGGTAGCGGCTTTGGCCATTTTGCGTGAAGGTGCGGAGACTACCATCTTTTATGTAGGAATGGCTCCTTCCATTGCTGTTTCGCAGCTGCTGCTTGGGATTGGCGGCGCGCTGGCCGTGCTGATCGTCCTGGGTTATGCCATTATCGCTTTAAGCGCAAAATTGCCGCTTGCGGCCTTCTTCCGCATCGCAACCGTGCTGATCTACTATTTGGTGTTCCGCTTCCTCGGCGAGAGCATTCATGCACTTCAGGTAGCAGGCACTCTCCCTGCACATACGGAGAACGGCTTGCCTTCCATCGGCTGGCTTGGTTTGTTCCCAACCTGGGAAACTTTGGTGCCGCAGCTTCTTATGCTAGCCTTCATTCTCTGGGAGCTGCTGCGCAGCAGAGGAGCAACCGGTAAGTCACGGACAGCGGAATAGTAGCTTCCCCCGGAACCGCCTTGAATACCAAGGCATTCCGTATAGATGAGCCTAATATGTTCAAATTCATTTACTTCTCTATAATCGCCTCCATGGAGTCAGCTGTGCGGACTATAATCCGCTGCTGCACTCCATGGAGTTTTTGCTGTATCAAGCCCCTTGAATCCATACAGTCCCTCTTTGCGAACCCGAGAAAACTCCTTCTTGCATCCTCTCAGTGTATGTATTATTCTATTTATGAAAATAATTTTCTTAAATGAATCCATATTATTAAAAATAATTTCACCATATCTGAAGAAAAGAAGGTGAAGGGATGTCTCCCATCCTGCATGCCCTGGAGCATGAGCAATCCAAGCTGTCACAGATGGAGCGTAAGCTGGCAGAACGGATTTTGTCCTCTCCGGGAGAAATTGTCCATATGGGAATTACGGAATTGGCCGAGCAATGCGGCATTAGCCCGGCTACAATTACACGGTTCTGTAAGGTTCTGCATTTCAAGGGATTCCCGGATTTCAAGGTGAAGCTTGCCGCAGAGATTGCCCACGAATATAACTCCCCGCAGGATGGCGGGTCCTCATATCAGGATATCGTGGCAGGCAATCCGCTTGCGATGATTGTCGAAGCCATGCAGGCTAATCATTTGGCTTCCATCCGGGACACCACTTCCCTGCTTGATCTAGAGCGGCTGCAGAATGCCATTGATCTGTTATGTAAGGCCCGGCGGGTGGATCTGTACGGGATGGCCACCTCTTCGATAGTGGCTCAGGATTTCTATCAGAAGCTGATCCGCATCGGCGTGAACTGCACTGCTTTTTCCGATTCCCATATGCAGATTACATCCGCTTCTTCGCTGAAGGAAGGCGATGTAGCCTTCGCTATCTCTTATTCCGGGGAAACCCCGGAAACGATTGACGCCTTAAGCTGTGCCGCAACGAGCGGTGCAGCTACGATCTCGCTAACCTCTTATGGGAGCAGCCCGCTGGCAACTTTGGCCGATATTCCGCTGTTCTCTTCCTCACTGGAGCAAGGCATGCGGAGGGGCGACATGGCCTCACGGATCGCACAGCTGCATATTATTGATATTTTGTTCACCGGAATGGTCAGCACACGCTTTGGCGATTTCATTCCCAAGCTGGAGCAGTCTTACATGAATGTCCAACATTACCGTCATAAACGGGGAGGTCAATCCTAATGAATATTTTGAAATTTAAGAATGATGAAGACTTTGCACAGACCGGAGCCAACCTGATTGTCAGCCTGCTGCAGAGTAACCCCAAAGCTGTCCTGGGCCTTGCTACCGGAAGCTCCCCGGTCGGGGTATATGCCAAACTGGTGGAAATGCATGCCAAAGGAATCGTCAGCTTCGCTAAAGCTTCCTCTTATAATCTGGATGAATACGTAGGCTTGCCTGTGGATCATCTACAGAGCTACCGCAGCTTCATGAACGGACATCTGTTCAACCATATTGATATCGACCCCGCCAAAACCCATGTGCCGAATGGTAACGCTCCGGATCTGGATGCGGAATGCCTCGCTTACGATAAGCTGCTTGAAGATGGCGGTCCGGTGGATCTGCAGATTCTGGGCATCGGAAGCAATGGCCATATCGGCTTCAATGAACCGGATGCCAGTCTGACCAGCGGTACACATGTCGTTGACCTGCTGCCAGAGACCCTTGAAGCCAATGCCCGCTTCTTTGACAGCCAGGAGGATGTTCCAAGACAGGCGGTAACGATGGGAATCGGCGGCATTCTGAAAGCGCGGCAGATTGTACTATTGGTACGTGGTGAAGAGAAAGCGGACGCGGTGAAGAATGCGCTGGAAGGACCGATCACTACACAGTGTCCGGCTTCCTTGCTCCAGAGCCACCCTAATGTCGTTGTACTGCTGGATGAAGGTGCGGCAAAATGGTTGAAATAGCCAATACCTCAGGTGAGCTGTTGTTCGGAAAAGTTCTGACACCCTCAGGGATCGTGCAGGAAGGTGTGATTGCTGTATCGGAAGAGTCCATTCTGTATGCCGGCGAAGCCGCCTGGCTGCCGGAAGCATATGCCGGATGGCCCGTTAGTACCGAAGAAGTTCCTGACGGCTTGCTCATCCCCGGGTTCGTGGATGTGCATGTTCACGGTGGAGCCGGCTTTGACTTCATGTATGCCGATGCAGAGTCACTGGAGATCATTACACGGTTTCATGCTTCGCAGGGAACCACGACCATGCTGGCGACAACAATGACCGCGGACAAAAGGGATATTGACCGGGCACTCTCGGAAGTCCATGCCTTCCGCTCTGTCCCAATGCCCTTTGCCCAATTAGCCGGGGTACATCTGGAAGGCCCGTTTATTAGTCCCAAGTGGTCAGGGGCCCAGAACCCGGACCACATTGTTCCCGCCAATATTGAATGGATGGAGCAGTGGGAAGCCTCATACCCCGGGTTAATCCGGCAGGTGACACTTGCACCGGAAGGGGAAGGGGCACTTGCGGCAATTACCTGGCTGCGCAGACATGGCATAACAGCAGCACTGGGCCATACAAACGCAACATTTGAAGAGGTAATCGCCGCCGCTGACGCCGGACTTAATCAGGCCGTGCATATGTTCAATGCGATGACTCCGCTTCATCACCGTAAGCCTGGTGCAGCTGGCGCCATCATGTTTGATCCGCGGATTCGTGCGGAGATTATTGCCGACGGTATTCACGTGCATCCGGCAGCGATCGCTGTTCTGTCCCGTCTCAAGAACGAAGGCAATCTGCTGCTGATTACAGATTCCATGTCGGCAACCGGGCTCAGCGACGGCGAATACACCATCGGGGATCTACCCGTTCTGGTCAGGGATGGTGTCGCCAGATTGAAGGAGAATCCGGAGGCCCTGGCTGGCAGCACGTTAACGATGATCCGTGGATTCCGTTATCTGGTGGAAGAGGTCGGTCTGACTCTGGAGGAAGCTTCCAGAGCCGCCAGTCTTACACCGGCAGAAGCCATCGGCATGCAGCGGACCATCGGAACGCTTGAAGCCGGTAAACGCGGCGATATCCTGCTGCTGGATGATGCGCTGAATCTGCGCGGAGTCTGGATCAAGGGCCGCAAAATGACCAGCCTGTCCTGAATTCAATTTAAAACGCAGCCCCATCACGGCGTTGATGCCGGAAGGGGCTGCGTTTTTTTTTCATTTTGGATAACAGCTGGAATAATGCAACTTTCTCCAGGAATACTAAGAGAAATCTGTTACTGGCTTTCTTGGGTTAATACCCACTGCGCGTCGGGAAGATTCGTCCAACCATTATACTGAATTCCCGGGCAAACCCCTTCAGCGGATGACCTGCACGGAATTCCTGGGCGTAGAAGTTCGCCCGTTCCACGAAGTCAGGGTTCGCGGATACGTAGACATTGTCGATGTTTGTATCATAACGTCTGACCTCGGCGGCAATCTTGTCCTTCAATTCACGGGTCACTGTATCATTAGTCAGAGTACCTGTACCATTAGTCACGCCATTAGTGCTATAAGGAGTGATTGTCCGTGTTCCCGCTGCAGTGCCCATATTTCTGTCGATGTCATTTCTCAACACCCGGCCATCGGTCATGTTACTTCGGGACATGATTCCGTTGCCCCCGTTTCCTACGTAAGCCCCCGGGTTCGTCATGCCAGTACCGCCAACCGTTCCTGTACCTGTAGACAGGGCTCCAGACATGCCATTGATTGAACCGCCAGCACCTGTCATTCCAGGTACACCGTTTCTCGAACCTCTCGCGCTGGTGGAGCCGTTCATTCCGGCAGTCCCGTTCATCCCGTTTGTGCCGAGGATGCCTGTAGTGGTGCCGCCTAAAGTTCTTCCACCGCCTAGCATTCCCGACGTCCCTCTGGTACCTGTCATGGTATCGCCGTAGCTTTTGGCATGGACACCGCCTGAAGCTTCATCCAGGGTTACAGCGACATAGGCGCTTTTCCCTGCCACTACCACATTGGCAGAACGGACTTCAGGCATAGCCGCAATCCGGTCTGCCAGTTCACGGCTCATCTCCATTTTGTCAAAGGTATTAGCCCTTACGGAGTTGACACCCAGCCGTCCGTCATGGGTTCCGCGTACACTTTTGGTCTGCACATTATTATCGCTTGCGGTGTTATTGGTACCGCAGCCCGTGATGCTTACCACACCCAGCAGTAGTGCAGCGGAAACCGACATGCTGATCTTCGATCGCAACATGAATTCATCCTCCATCTCTTGTTATAAGGTGCGCGTAACAATCATTAGGATAGCCCTCGTAAGGCCGGGCTATCCTGAAAGGATTTGGCATGCCGCCCTTTCTTCGTCACCTGCAGAGGATATCTGGCGTATCTTATAAACAGCAGGCCCTGCTTATGCGAAGGGCGCAGGTGTACTCCGCTAGGTAAAGTCAGGGAGGGATGAGCTTGAAGGTTTTATTCACATTTTATGTCCCCAGCGGGGGAGTAGAGACTCTGAACAAGCTGCGGTGCGAGAGTCTACAGCGCAGCGGTATTGAGTGCCATGTGCTGTACCTGATGCCGGGATCCAGCACCCAGGGCATGGCGGGATTTCCTGTATTTATCGCTTCTACCGATACAGATATTAAGGATCTGTTGGACACCCATAACTATGACGCGATTATTGTAACTTCGGATTATCTGCTGCTGGAACGTCTGCGCCGTCTGGGGTACAGCCGGATTCTGATTTACGAATCCCAGGGCCTGGGCACAACAACAGAAGCCAAGCTCGTGGTTAAGGAGGCTGTGCCTTTTTTACGTTCCTATTGTAATGCTGTATTGATTCCGCCTACGGATCATTTGCTGGAGCTGTTTATCTCGATCTGCCCTTGGCTGCAGCGTTATATCATTCCCAATATTGTCGATGTCCAATCCTTCCGGTACATTCCCGGTGAACCGCCTTGTGATCCGGTAATCGCCTGGGTAGGACGCCTGGAGACAAATAAGAATTGGAGCGAATTCCTGAAAGTTGCCCATCACATCCGGCACAGCAAACCTGATCTGCATCTCTGGATGTTCCATGATCCGGATCTGGCGACTGCGGAGCAGAAGCAGTTGTTCGATGCCGAGCTTCATGCTCTGGGACTGAATGACCGGCTGAATGTATTTACCAATATTCCTAATCATCTAATGCCCGTATATTACTCCTCTATTGCCGCTTCAGGCGGGTTCCTGCTGTCCTCTTCCATCACTGAGGGATTTGGGTACGCCGTTGCCGAGGCCGTCTGCTGTACCTGTCCGGTACTGAGCACAGATTCTGACGGTGTGCGGTCCTTTATCATTCATAATCGCACCGGCAAATTCTATCCGCTTGGCAATGTGGAAGCTGCCGTTACCGAAGGCCTGGAGCTGATGAATGATCTTCCCCTCCGAAGCTTCATCCGCGAGCAGGGGCGCCTTCATATGATCTCCCGTTTCGGTTCCGAGCAATATGCCCAGTCCTTTCGCGAGATGATGAATTCCTTCGCTATTTTTTAGCATACAAAGAACCTTCAATCCCACACAGCCACGTGGAGTTGAAGGTTCTTTATCCGGTATAATAATCCAGATTCTGGTTCAGCCCTGCTTCGATAACAGCTCAAATAGTTCTGCCTGGAAAATCTCCACACTTCTCTCCCAGGTGAATTGCATTGAGCTTGCCTCACCGGCCCTGGCCAGGCGTTCACGAAGCTCCTTATTCCGGATGAGCGTTACAACATCTTCAGCCAGCCGGTTTTCATACCGGTACGACATCAGGCAGTTGGTCCCATGAACACCATATTCAAGGTTGCCTCCGGAATAGATCGTTACAAGTGCCGCCCCGCAGCGCATGGCTTCAAGACCAGGAAGTGAGCCGCTGTCATAAGTGCTGGAGCTGATAAAAATATTACTTTCATTGTAGTGATAACAGAGTTCTTCATCATTAGAAGGCGTACGCAGACGATAGTACCCGCTTGCAAACAGAGTCTGCAGCCATGAAGATTCCGCATATTCACCAGGCGGTGTGATCAGATCGATCACGATCTCCGGGTGTTGTGCTTTAATCAAATCCAGCTGCTGCAGGAGATATTCCTGTTCCCGGTGCCCCGAGAAGCCCCCCTCCGGCTTGCGCACTATGGCAGTGACAATTAGCTTGCTGCTCACTTCACGAAAATGCATATTATAAAAACCCGCACTGATGCCAATGGGCACAATCCGGCCTTTGATTCCATGATTCATGTGTACGATCCCCTGCTGCCAGCGTGAGAGCACCAGCAGATTCGGTGAAAGATGATACGAAGCAAACGACTCATTATTGTTCGGCAGAAACGCCGGCTCATAACAGAGCGCCAGACGGATGTGCGCCCCTTTTCCCTGTTCACTTGCCCGCTGCGCCACGGGTACAGTCTTGTAGTAGTTGGAAACAATCACATCACCCGCAGGAATATCGTCCTCGGTTATCAAGTCGGCTCCGGCAAGCAGCACCGGACATTTCATCTGATATTCCACAATACCGCGGCACGACATGACAATGGTCACTTTATGTCCTAATTCTGTGAGGCCGTTGGCGAGCTCTGCAAGCATCCGCTGTGCGCCTCCCCGGGATAGGGTCAGAATAAGAAAGGTTACTCTCATCTCCTTCTCTCCTTTCTGAGCAGTCTCGACAGAGTATTGTAATGCATTTTTTGTACCTGCTTAATCTCCAGGTTCTGTCCGTCACTGTGAATGAGGGAGCCCATTTCCTGATGCACCCGGTAATCCAGCAGCGGCTCTGCGATATAAGACCATTCATAATAGGGCAGAATACGGAGCCAGAGATCATAATCCTGGGTATACAGCAGCTTCTCATTAAAAAGTCCAACCTTTTTGAATATCTTCATATCCATCATCACTGAGCTGCCATTGACCGGACAACCCTTCATCAGGGCTGTGATCAACTCTGCTCTGCTATGAAAAGGCGCACTTACCATGCCGGAAAAGCGCTCTCCGAGTTCATTGATGTAATAATAAGCTGTGTGATTAAAAGAGGTCTGTGAATCACGCAATATCTCCATCTGCCGGCTGATTTTATTGGGATGAAAGCAGTCATCAGCACTTAACCAGGCAAAATATGCCCCGCTGGCAGCCTGAATCCCCAGATTGAGAGCGGAACCCGTACCGCCGTTTGCTTTGTGGAGCACCTTGATCCGGTCTACATAAGGTGCAAGCTTCTCCATATGAAGTGTTGATCCGTCGTCCACAACGATCAGCTCAATATCGGGATAGCTCTGCGCAAGTACGCTTTCTATGGCATTATGGATGTATGGACAATTATAAAATGGGATAACCACTGAAACCTTGGTTCCATGATTCATGCGCTCACCCCCTTTACGGACTATAGTTATACGGTTTTGCAGGCAAGAAGAGCATCCAATGGCGCATGATTCTGCCCAAACGCTTCCTGGAATGAAGGATTCTCCGCATGATGGAAGCCCTTAAGCACCGTCACATGATATCCCAGCTCCAGAAAATCCTCCGGTTCCCAACCACTCCGGTGTTTTTGAAACTGTTCTCCGTGCAGATGGTAATGATCCGCTTCCTGGGGAAAGAAACCGCGCGGGGTAAACACGACCACGCGGTTAGCGGCAATGATCTCTGCCTTTCTTAGAAGTTCCTTGCCCTCTCTCATGGTGAAATGCTCCAGAGAATCGATGAACGTCACCGCCGAGAAGGTGCCTGGCAGAAACAGTTCATCGATATGTCTGGCATCAGCATGCACCGGAATGATATGAGGCGCGGTATACTTGCGGTGCAGCAGATATGGCCTGTGAATATCAAGCCCGATCACTACCTTAGCCTCGTATCGTTCAAGCAGCGTACCGGTCCCGCTCCCCACATCCAGAATACTCTCCGCAAATTTCAGATGCTCTAGAAGAACGGGAAGAAAGTCCTTCACTACGATTTCGCGGTACATTAATTCCACCTCCTCTAGCGGTCAGGTCGCTGTTCAGCCGCCCATCGAGGCAATTAAACCCCGGAGCATGGGGCTGTAACGGGCATTGGTGGCAGCAGCCTCAGCCACGATGGCATCATAATGCTTAATCGTTCCCATCCCTTCATGCCGCCGGTAGGCAGTCAGAGACTGATTCAGCATTACAGGTGCATATCCGTTCAGAATCGAGCGGAACCACAGGTCATAGTCATGGGTGTAAGGCAGCGACTCATCGAAAAGCCCGATGGCACCGAACAGCTCGCGTTTGAACATTACCGTGCAGCCGTTAATAGGGTTACCCTGTAAAAAACAACGTAAATACTCAAGATGGCTCGGGAATACCGCAGCCGCGTTAAGTGCAGTCAATTGTGAGTTTTCATTGATGTAATTGAAGTTAGTGTAGGTGATCAGAAGGTGGTTCTGGTCCATGAACAGTACCTGATTGTTGATCTTGTCGCGGTAGAACATATCATCTGAACTGAGCCAGACCACATAGTCGCCTGTGGCATGACGGATCCCGTGATTCAGGGCAGATGCAGTCCCCCCGTTGGCCTTGCCCAGATAATGAATGTGCGGCAGGTAAGGTATAATACGGTCTTTGTGCATAGTAGAACCATCGTCGACAACGATGATCTCATACGGCTGCCAGGACTGGTTCAGGGCGCTTTGCAGCGCCTGCTCAATATAAGGGCAATTGTAAAAAGGAATCACCACGGATACTCTCGGTTTCATGAAGCCCCTCCTTTCATGCCTGCCCGGTAATAGTCTACAATATCTGCAAGAGAGCGGGAGAACTCCAGCTGCGGACGCCAGCCGAGACTTGCAGCATTGTCTTCAGCAACTGCGGATAATCCTTCTTGATTAGCTAATGTTGCGCAACCTGCTGACGGAACGGCCGCTGCCGCCGGTGCAGCAGCCTGTTCTGTTCCTCTGTTCTCCGGTCCCCAATCCATCTCAACCGGACCCCTCGCATGTGCCAACAGCTGTTCTGCTACCGCTCCAAGCTCCCGCTGAATGCCGGAGTCAATCTTGTAGATCTTTCCCGGCTCACCGGTGCGCAAAATCCAATCATAAGCCTTTACTGCATCGCGTACATCAAGGAAATCCCGGAGAGCATACCGGGAGGAGAGCTTAAACGGCTCGGGAGGTGCCGAAGTGCCTCCAGCAACCTCGCTTCGCACCACATGCTGTGCTAGTAAAGAACAAAATCCAGTCGATGGGCCGGGCCCGATCAGATTGCTGGGCTCTGCAAGCAGCACAGGCTGTTTGAACAACGAATACCAGGCAAGAGATACTAGCTCCTCCAGAGTTTTGCTTAGACTGTAGGGGTGAGGAGGTCCTTGCGCATATCCCGGATTGAACTTAAGCCGGGAGCCGGCTACCAGAATACGGCGGACCGGCTGAGTACGTAATCCCTCAAGCAAATAGAGTGTAGACATTACATTCATTTCCATATAAAGTAGCGGGTCCTGCCAGGACTCAGGCACCGAATTTTTACCGGCGAGGTGAAGGACTTCATCCGGCTGAGTCTTTTCAATCATCGCCCTGACCGCGCTGCGGTCGCTCAGATCACAGACCTGCTGCTTCACATCTGCAGGAAAGATGCCGGGTGCTACGGAGCTCCGAACCACGGCTGTCACCTCGGTACCTGCTGCATGAAAGTAAGCCACCGCATGTCTTCCGGTAAATCCGGATGCTCCGGTAATCAGCAGTCTCCGCGCCTTCATATCGACATCGCCGGCTGCTTCATCCACGCCGCGAGTTCGGCAAGCATGACAGGATACGAAGGCAGCTGCACCTGGACATCCGCTCTCGTGCTGATCAAAGTGCGGTCCTGAATATGTGCATACTCAGGGATAATCTCAGTATCCTCCTTGCCGAATGCGGCCTGCATATACCGAAGCAGCTCATATTTACTGACCGGCTGCGGATGCGCCAGATGAATCAGGCCGGACACCTTCGAATCCAGCAGTGAATCTATAGCTTTAGCGAGCTCCAGGGTGGTGACACCATTCCACATCACCCGCTGGTAGCCGGATACGGCTCCCTTCTGGGCCAGGAACCATTCCATCAGTCCGATGCCGGAGGGACGAATCTCCGGACCAATGATCGAAGTCCGGATGGTCAGATGCCCTTGCTCCCGCACTTCTCCAAGACTTTTGGTGACTGCATATACGGATGTTCCGTCAGGCGTATCCTCCTCTGTGTAGCCGCCGCGTGTTCCTTCGAACACGCAGTCGGTACTGATGTGGATGAGGCGGGCTCCGACACTGTCAGCCGCACGGCGCAGGCGGTGAGGCAGAAAACCGTTCACATGGTATGCGCCGATTCTATCGCGTTCGGCAAATTGATTCAGGACACCCAGGGCATTAATCATGCAATGGGGAGAGACGATTTCGACCAGCTTTTCAACTCCGGCAACATCATCGGCATCTATATACAGCCCGCCAAGATCACTCTTATCCCGGGTTGTATGGAAGACGTGATGCTTGCCCTGGCGGCGGAAATAATCCGCCAGCATATGACCCGCCATACCGTTTCCACCGAGGATAAGCAGCTTCACTCTAGAAACCCTCCCCTGATCAGGATTTCCTTGATCTCCTCCTGATCCATCAGATGGTTCTCGGAACTGAAGCTGCTGAAGGAAACATGAGGATATCTGCTGTAATAAGCCTTCAGTTCAGGCATATCCAGTGTAGGCAGGATGACCAGATACTGCTCATCGTAGACGACGGTTGTCTGGCTTTCGAAATCGCTCATCAGAATTTCGTGAATTTTCTCTCCCGGGCGGATACCCGTTTCGATAATGCTCACATCCGGTTTGCCGGAGGCTTCAATCAGCACCTCGGCCAGATCCACGATCCGGCAGGTCGGCATAGTCATGACGAAGATTTCTCCGCCGAGGCTAACCTCGGAGGCTTTGAACAGTAAGGTGATGGCATCGCGAAGGGTGAAGAAGAAGCGGGTCATTTTCATATCGGTAATCCGCACTTGTCCCTTATCCCTGATCTGCTTCATGAACAGATGGACTACACTGCCGTTGGTTCCCAGCACATTGCCGCCGCGTACCGTCACGAACCGGGTGCTTGAGCCCAGCAGATTGGCGTAGACAAACAGCTTCTCTCCGATGGCTTTGGTCATACCATAGAAATTTGAAGGATTGGCTGCCTTGTCGGTGGAGATGTAAATGGCCTTTTCCACATTGCATGAGACCGCTGCTTCAATGACGTTTTGGGTACCGACCACATTGGTCTTGAGCGCTTCATACGGCTGATCTTCGCAGACCGGAACATGCTTGAGCGCCGCCAGATGAAAGATATAATCAACGCCGCGGCAAGCTGCAATCAAAGCATCCTTGTCACGGATATCACCGATGATGAAACTGAGGCGGGAATCTTCATATTCGCGGTTCATTGCCACTTGCGCAGACTCGCTGCGGGAGAAGATAATAATCTCTTTCGGGTTCTGCGGCAAAAGCTGCCGGATGAGTTCATGCCCCCAGGAACCGGTTCCGCCTGTAACCAAAATCCTTTTATTATTGAACATGCAGGTTCCCTCCAAGCAAAAATTTGACTACCTTAACCGAGACATCCGGGGTCAAATAACCTTCCGGCGCCTCCCATTCAGGACGTAGTGACGTCATCAGCCGGGTACAGCGCAAAATACTGTCTTGCTCCACTCCTGACACAACATTGCTGCCGCAATCCACCGTCTCCGGACGTTCTGTGGTCCGGCGGATCGTTACGGTTGGCACTCCCATCAGGCAGCATTCCTCCTGTACGGTTCCGCTGTCGGTGATCGCACACAAGGCGTACCGTTCCAGATGGACAAAATCAAAAAATCCGAAAGGCTCATGAAATTCCACCAGCGGGTTCATCACAAGCTTGAACTGCTCCGTAAGCTTGGAGCGGGTACGGGGATGGATGCTGCAGACCAGCCGGATGCCAAAATGCTCTGCCACCAGGTTCAGTCCGGACATAATCTGCAGGAGTGATTCGGGATCATCCACATTTTCTGCCCGGTGTGCAGTAACCAGAAAGTAGCGGCCCTCCGTAAGATTCAGCCGGTTCAGAACATCGCTGACTGCGATCTGCTGCTCATAATGCGTAATGACTTCATGGATCGGATTACCGGTTAATACAATACGCTGGCCGGGGAACCCTTCGCTAAGCAGATGCCGCTTGCTCTGCTGGGTATAGGGCATATTTATAGTAGAGACAGCATCTATGACACGGCGGTTTTTCTCCTCCGGCACTTTCAGATCGTAGCAGCGGTTGCCTGCTTCCATATGCACTACAGGAATGCCCATCCGCTCAGCAAGGATGGCGCACAGCGCACTGTTCGTATCTCCCAGGAGCAGAATCCGGTCCGGCTGCTCTTTGAGCAGGATGCTCTCCAGGCTTCCGAACATAGCGGCAAGCTGCCCGCCAAGTCCCGCCTGCTTATCCTGCAGCACATAATCCGGTGCCCGCAGCCCCAGCTCAGCAAAGAAAATACCGCTGAGGCTTGCGGTGAAGTTCTGCCCTGTGTGCACCAGCACATGCTGCTCTGCATGCTCATCAAGCAGCGGAATAATAACACTTAGGCGGATGATCTCGGGCCGTGTGCCCAAAATCGTCATAATCTTCATGGGTTCACTCCCCTTTGAGGTTAGCCTGCCGCAGAAGCGCGGCGGACTGGCGTTGAGTGCACGGCCCACAGGTATCGCGCGGACGGCACACTGGTAAGAAAAGAAAGCATTGATGACGTTGGGTGCGTGTGTCGCGCGGGTGGCGGGAATAACGGCATTTTTGCTGTTGTTGGGTGCGTGTGGCGCGCGGGCGGCGGTATTAACGGCATTTTTGCTGTTGTTGGGTGCGTGTGGCGCGCGGGCGGCGGTATTAACGGCATTTTTGCTGTTGTTCGGTGCGTGTGGCGCGCGGGCGGCGGTATTAACGGCATTTTTGCTGTTGTTGGGTGCGTGTGGCGCGCAGGTGGCGGAAATAACGGCATTTTTGCTGTTGTTGGGTGCGTGTGGCGGCCGGGTGGCAGCATCAAGAAGTTAATGTAAAACGTTACATCTCTTCTTGGAGACACTGGTAACTGATTAAGTGGAAAAAGTATCACTAAGTTGCTCGAATATTACGCGTTCCACAATATAAGTGGAAAAAGTATCACTAGTTCAATCGTTTTGCTTCTTTTTAAGGTCACGTCGTCTAATTAAGTTTACTTCTTCCACCTAAATCTTCTAAATGATGATTTCAGCGAGAAATAAGTCTACTTTTTCCACCTATTCATCCTTCGGGCGCTGTTTTAGCTGCATTTTCACTTTTCTTGGGTGCATGTGGCGCCTGGGTGGCTGCAGCCTGCTGCGCACATACGTCGCGCAGCAAATGCAGATGCACGCCTTCTGCGGCGGCGTGCTTACGGCTTCGGCCGGCGGTGCCCCCGCAGGCCTAGGCCGCCTTGCGCCGCCGCTTCGCCCGGCGGCGTGCATGGCCCGCGCGGCGGTGCTTGCCGCCGCTGCCGGGCCG